>NZ_JAPEIB010000002.1:0-204623 GCF_028823735.1 Algoriphagus sp. NF | reverse complement strand
TTGGAATCAAGATATACCTATCGGTATAACGGAGTCATGAATAAAGACCTAGTGTCTTGGATCTTGTCTCTTTGATCTAAAAGTCTTCAAAGATTTAGGCGGCCTGGCGCAGGGGTTCCACCTCTTCCCATCCCGAACAGAGCAGTTAAGCCCTGCAGCGCCGATGGTACTGGGGTTACACCCGGGAGAGTAGGTCGCCGCCTCATTATTCAAAACCTCAGCCTAACAGCTGGGGTTTTTTGGTTTTAGGGCTTTTTGAATGAGGAAAAAAAGATACTAGAAGCAATAGCTTATAGATGAATTGTAATTTTTAAGATTTTGAACCCTGTCTCTAAAAGCCTGCAATGACTTTAAAACATTGTGAAATAAACTTTTACCCTCAATATTTTACTTTACAGGGATTAAAAAAGTATATGGGTTCGCTTTTTTATTTAAGTGATACCAATGTAACTCCAGCTCCTCCTCGATCTGCATGTTCATCCTGCATTCTCTGGACTGGTGGCATTGTTCTAAGGAGGTTGCGAGTAATATCTCTAAGGATACCGTCTCCCTTTCCATGTACAATTCTAAGCTCCTTGATCCCGAGCATATGACCCTCGTCTATGAAATTTTGTATCATTGGGAGTACTTCTTCCCCTCGTTTACCTCTCAAATCCAGATTGGTAGAAAAATCCATCATTTTTTGATTTGGTAAATAAGTGCCTCCTTTCCGAGTTTTACTTTCTTTTTTCAACTCAGTTTTGGAGATTTTCTCCAATCTGGAAAGCTTGACAGTGGATTTTAAATCTCCTATTGATATATCAGCCTCTTTATTCCTTAAGTTCAAAACCTCTGCAATTGCACCGTTGTCTTTGACTCGTACAGCATCTCCAATTTCTATCTCTCCCGATACTTTTTTGTAGGTTGGTGCGATTGGTTTTTTCTCCGGTTGAATAGTCTTTTTAAACTCTTCTAGGCCTTTACGTGCTTCTTTCGTCTTTTCTTTTTCGGCCTGTTGCTCTTTGATTTGCCGAATGGTAGTTTCTATTTTTTGGTTTGCCTGATCTAAGAGCTGCTTAGCTTGAGATTTAGCCTCTTGAAGAATGGTTTTTTTACTTTGTTCCAGTGTCTCCTTTAGCTGATTGTACTCTTGAAGCCTTGTCTTGAGAAGCTTATCCTTTTTGGTGACTTCACTAAGTAATGCCTGATATTGATTCTTTTCGTTTTCCAGTTTTGTCAAAAGCCGATCATAATTCACCCTTTCTTCTCCAATTTTAAATTTCGCATAAGAAAGGATTTCCTCGTGAATCCCAATTTTTGAAGCTATTTCAAGTGCAAATGAAGAACCAGGCTTTCCTATCTGAAGTCGGTACATAGGTGTCAGCTTATCCACATCATAGCGCATAGCTCCATTAATCATTCCTGGGTTTTTCTCTGCCACTTGCTTCAAATTGCCATAGTGGGTTGTAATTACTCCAAAAACCCCCTTCTTATTCAGGTCTAATAATACCCCTTCGGCAATAGCTCCGCCAAATTGTGGCTCCGTCCCAGTCCCAAATTCATCAATAAACAAGATTGTCTTTTTATTGGCGAATTCTGTAAAATGTCGCATGCTCATCAAATGCGAGCTATATGTAGAGAGGTCATTCTCCAAGTTTTGCTCATCACCGATATCGATGAAAAAATTCTGAAAAAGTGTACTTTTTGAATCCGGATGTACCGGAATCAAAAGACCACATTGAAGCATGTATTGAAGCAAAGCTACTGTTTTCAAGGAGACAGATTTTCCTCCTGCATTCGGACCTGAAATCACTAAAATCCGCTCATTTCCCTCCAATCTGATATCAAGGGGAACTATTTTTTTCTGTTGGCTTTTTAATACCAACTCCAAAAGAGGATGTCTGGCTTTTGACCAGATCAAAACTCGTTGTTTTTCGAGCTGTGGTTTATTGCTTTCTGTTTTTTGGGCAAACTTTGCTTTGGCTCTAATGAAATCCATTAAACCGAGGAAGTTTGTTGCTTTTTTTAGACCTGGAATAAAGGGTCTGATTCGATCAGTTAGTTCGGTCAAAATCCGAATAATTTCCCTTCTCTCCATGTATTCAAGGTCCCGGATCTCATTATTGATATCCAATGCTTCTTCAGGCTCCATAAATACAGTCTGTCCGGTGGAAGATTCATCATGAATAAATCCACGAATTTTCCGTTTGTTTTCGGCTGCAATTGGAATAACCATTCTGCCTGACCGGATCGTGATGCCGATATCATCTACTGTAAAGCCTTTAGCCCGAACTTCCTTGAAAATCCGATCCATTACCTTTCTGAGGCGGGATTCTTCATAGATTATTTGGGACCTGATCAGTTGGAGTTCTTTGCTTGCATTACTCCTGATTTGACCTTTTTCATCGATAATCTTCTCGATTTCCTTGAGAAGATTCATGTCCAAATCGATCACCAAACCTAAAAGTTGGGATAAGCTTGGGTACAAATCCCCATGTTTGGCAAAGAAGTTCAAACATCCTTTGACCATTTGCAGAGAAAGTTTTAGCTCATGGAATTCCTCTTCATCTAAAAATGTCCCCTCAAGTCTTGCTTTCTCAAGAAATGGATTGATATCTGATATGCTTGAACTTGGAAAGCTCTCTCCGGATTCGAGAATTTTCTTGAATTCATCTGTTTGATCCAATAATTTCTGGACTAAAGAAAAGTCAGATGAAAAGGATATTTTTTCAACATAATCCCTCCCCAAAGAGGAGTTACACTCTTCCTTGATTAGGTTTTTGATTTTCTGAAAGTTTATTTTTTGTTCGAGATTGGAAGGGTAGAGCATTAGAATTCTTCTTGGCTATCCGGTTTGGATTCTTTGACGACCAATGAGTCGATCACTTGTGTGTAGAGTTCATCCATTTTTTGTGGATACTGCAAATAGTATCGCATACTTTCGGTAAAAACAGAATCTGTGACTCCATGTTTTAGAAAAATCTCTTTTTCTAGCAGGGTGTACAATACTTGGGAAGAATCGTATGAAATCGGCAGTGCACTGGCTATCCCTTCTTGGAGATGGATATCGACCAATACCTCTACCATTTTATTTTCTGGTAAAATATGTTTTGGTTTTTCTTCGGATTCGCAAGCAAACAGAATCGCTAAAAGGAATAGTCCCAGTCGGATTACTTTCATCATTCAAAATTAATTTTTTTTAACTGAATAAACCCATACCCTTCCTGTAAGGTAAATTTTATTATTGCCTAGGGTCATTTATCTTAGGCGGTCAAAGCAAGTCTTATGAATCAGCAGCTATTTAGCAAGCTTCGAAAATATGAAATTATGATCCGAAAGGTGGCCAATAATCACCTGCAAGGAGATTATCAGTCACTTTTCAAGGGGGCTGGGCTGGAATTTGATGACCTGCGTCCCTATCAATACGGAGATGACGTAAGAACGATCGAGTGGAAAGTTTCTGCCAAAGGCCACGGAACCTTTGTAAAGACATTCAGAGAGGACAAAGATCAGTCTGTTTATTTCCTTTTGGATATTTCCGGCAGTCAGGATATAGGAAGTGAGGGTTCCAAGAAAATAGATCAAGGGAAAATAATCGCCGGCGTGCTTACTTTGGCTGCATTATTTGAAGGTAGTCAGGTGGGATTGATAAGTTATTCGGATCAAAAAGAAAAGGTAGTCCCACCTGGAAAAGGGAGTAAACAAGGAGTAAAGGTGATCAGAGGGATTTTTGATCACGAAAATCAATCTCTCAAAACTGACCTTGACGGAATGTTTACCTATTGCTTGAATTTGATCAAAAAGCGTAGTGTCATTATCGTGATATCGGATTTTATTGACGATGGCTATCAACGCTCATTTAGGGCGATGGCCGAAAGGCATGATTTGGTTGCAATTCAACTCACTGACCCAAGGGAATCAGCACTTCCTGCTTTAGGTATTATTCCTGTTTTTGATAAAGAAAAAGGCAGAACCACCTGGGTGAATACCGCCTTTGGTGGATTTAGTAAAAAAATATCCGAGACATTTACGACTGAAAGAGAATCACTGAAAGAGCTTTGTAAGAAAAATCAGATCAATTACCTCGCTATCGATACCACTGAAGACATTGTTTTGCCTCTAATGGAGCTTTTCAAGTACCGTAATAAATCTATGAAACGTGGCTAAAAAGTTATTCTTCATAGTAATTGTTTTTCTTCCAGACCTCATTTTCGCTCAAGGGGTCAATGTTGAGGGGTATTTTATGGCTGACTCTGCCAAACTGGGTGAGCGAATCGGCTATGTGCTCAAAGCGACCTATCCACGGGACAAGCAATTGATCTTTCCAGACTCCTCCTTCAATTACGAGCCTTTTGTATTGCTGGAGAAAAAGACCTACGTGAGTAGCACTATCGATTCGGTCACGACGGATAGCACAGTTTATTTTGTCTCCAATTTTGCGCTTGATTCGACGGTATATTTGACCTTACCGGTCTTTGAATTGAGCAGGTATGATAGTGTGACTCACTACCCGCTGGAGGCTGCCCTTGCAGTCAATTGGCAATTGGATTCTATTCCTGAGCAGTTAGCTTTCCAGGAAAATAATGTTTACCAGCCAATTCCCAAGAACTGGAATTGGATCTTAATGGGTCTGATTCTCGTTTTGCTTTTAATCGCCCTTGTAGGTGGTTATCTTCTTTTTGGGAAAAGAATCAAGAAATATCTCAGTGAAAGAAATGAAAAAAGAAGATGGAAAGTATTCGAAAAGCGGTGGCATTCAGCAGTTGAAACGCTCATAAATGATCAAACTATTGATGCAGCAGATGAACTTTTGGGCCTTTGGAAAGGATACATGGAAACGATCACCAAGCTGCCTGTCAGAGAGTGGACTTCCAGTGAGGTTGGTGAAAAGCTGGCCGATATCCGGATTTTCAGTTCACTCCGAAGCATAGAAATGATCATCTACGCAGGAACCAAGTCTGAAGTCAAGGAATCTTCAGATTACTTATTGGCCAAAGCCAAAGAAAACTATCAAGAAAAACTAAAGAATATCAAGCATGATCGAGCAGTTGTCTGATTTTTTTAGCTTCTCTTGGTTTTTACCGGAAACATTCCAGAGCTACGAATGGGAAAAACCTTTTTTGCTCAATTTGATTTGGGTAATTCTGGTCTTGATGCTTTTGCGAAAAGCGGTGAAATTTCTGAAGAATCCGGTTTTAGAATTATCTCTTCCGAAAAGAGTCGCGAAGAATAATCCTTGGACCTATCTCCGGCTTGTACCATCTCTATTTTTCTTCCTTAGCCTTGTGATGATCATTATTGCATTGGCTCGGCCACAGCGAACCAATGAACGCGTCGAGCAATATACCGAAGGGATTGACATCATGCTGGTCATGGATATTTCGGAGTCGATGGATTTGCAGGATTTTACTCCAAATCGTCTTGAATCCGCCAAAGGCACTGCTTCTGACTTCATCAATGGTCGAATGGGTGATCGGATAGGGATCGTGGTTTTTGCAGGGGAGGCCTTTTCACTAGCTCCCCTGACCAATGATTACAAGTTATTGGATGAACTGATTTCTGAAATTGCTTTTGATCTGATGGAAGCTAAAGGAACGGCGATTGGTTCAGCAGTTGCTGCCGGGACCAACCGGCTTAAAGATGCGGAATCAGCCTCGAAAGTAATGATTTTACTCAGTGATGGTGAAAGTAATGCAGGAAATGTAGATCCGCTTTTTGCAGCAGAATTGGCTTCTGCTATTGGGATTAAAATTTACACGATCGCAGTGGGTAAAGATGGAATGGTACCTTATGGAACAGATTTTTTTGGGCGTCCTCAGATGGTAGAAAGCTACTTGGATGAGACCACACTCAGAGAGATTGCGCAGTTAACCAAAGGAGAGTTCTTCAGAGCCTCGGATGGTACCGCACTTCAGCAGATTTTTGATCGGATCGATCAGCTAGAGAAGAGTGAGATCATGGAAAACCGGTATCGGGAAACGACCGATTATTATCGCGCCTACCTTTTTTGGGCGATTCTTTTCTTCCTGGTTTGGCTACTTCTGAAGAGCAGTTTCTTGAATAATTTCCTATTGGACTGAGGTTTCAAAGGTCTTTTGCTTCCAGTTCTGTAGTCTTGGATTCATAATCGAAAACCACAGTGGTGGGAAAAATGCCAGGATTATCATAGCCGAATAGCCTGCAGGCAATTGGGGGCTTTCATCATAGTGATTTAGCACTTGATAGGGTTTGTGTGCAAAAGCATGATGATCAGAGTGTCGTTGTAGCTGAAATAGAAGGAAGTTACTCACACGATGGCTGGCATTCCAGGAATGCAATGGAGTGACTCGTTCATATAGCCCATTTGGAAGTTGCTTGCGCTCCATCCCATAATGCTCCAAATAGTTCACAGCCTCTAAAAGGCTAAAGGCCAAGAAGCTTTGGGTGAAAAAGAAAAGCGGCACCTCCCATACCCATCGATCTAGTGCAATAGAAAACCCAACAAAGAATAGACTCACAAAAATTAAAGGGGCGAGTGTAAACTGAATCATTTCATTTTTAAGTGACCAAAAGGGAAGTGATTTTCTATCCAGTCTGCTTTTCTCTAAAGCCCAGGCACTTTGATAACCATCCCAAACTGATCTCGCCCAAAAGGCATAAAAATTCTCGCCAAAACGACTCGTAGCCGGGTCTTCCGGAGTAGCTACTTTTACATGGTGACCTCGATTATGCTCTATAATGAAATGCATATAACAAACCGTCATGAGTAGTACCTTAGCATAAAACTGGTCTACTTTTTCTTTTTTATGACCTAGTTCATGAGCTACTGTAATGCCTATTCCACCCGTCACTAAGGCCATACCTGTGCATAGAGCAACCCATTCAGTCAGAAGGAGCGTCTCAGTCGCTACTACATAAAATCCCCATACTAGCACGGCCATCTGTACATAAACCCATGAAAAAGTAACTAATTTATAAAATCGCTGCTTCGCAATCTGTGAAATGGCTTCCTTGGGGACATTGCTTTGATCCGTGCTGATTGCATAGTCCATTAGAGGCACTGCTACAAACACAAAAATGTGAATCATCCAGATGCCTATTCCACCAATGTAATGACCTAGTACCAATAAAATAGGGAGGATTAGGGCACTTAGGAATCCTATACGTTTAATGGTTTTCATAGATGAGGGGACTAAGTTTTCCTAAATTAAATCCTTTGGTAAATAAAATCAAGGGCCCGGAATCATGTTCGCGGCTCAATCCCTGATTTTTATCAGCTTTCAGACAAAAACTTATCAAGTTTTCTAAAGATAGACTTTCTCAACTTTGGGGAAATTAGAATAGCATGCTCAGCCCTCAACTCATTCAAAAATATAATACGCCTGCACCTCGATACACTAGCTACCCGACGGTTCCACTTTGGGAAAATAACCTCAATGGTCAAGATTGGGAGGTTTTGGTAAAAAGAGCTTTCGGTTTATTTGGTAGCAAAGAAGGAATCACGCTTTACATTCACTTACCTTTTTGTGAAAGTCTTTGTACCTATTGTGGATGCAACAAGCGAATCACAAAAAGCCATTCGGTAGAATCACCCTACATTGAGGCACTTCTCATTGAATGGGAAAACTATTTAAGACTTTTTGGAGAAAAGCCGAAACTCAATGGAATTCATCTTGGAGGAGGCACTCCGACCTTTTTCAGCCCAGAATCACTCAAAAGGTTGCTTTCGGCTATTACCCATTCTTGTGACATCGCCGAGAATCCAGAGTTTAGTTTCGAAGGACACCCCAACAATACCACATTTGAGCATTTGGAGGCTTTGGCTGAATTGGGATTTGATCGGGTGAGCTATGGAATTCAGGATTTTGATGAGCAAGTTCAGCAATCTATTCACCGGATTCAGCCCTTTGAGGCAGTGGAAAAGGCTACCCAAAATGCCAGAAACCTAGGGTATACCTCAATCAACTTTGATTTGATTTATGGGCTACCTCATCAGACCATTGCTACACTTGAGAAGACTTTTGAGCGAGTAGCCGAATTGATGCCTGATCGGATTGCTTTTTACAGCTATGCCCATGTGCCTAGTTCATTTCCAGCTCAGAAGAGCTATGAACAGTACCTCCCGAGTGAATTAGAGAAAAGAAACTTGTATGATCGAGGGAAGGAGATTCTTTTGGAACTTGGCTACGTAGAGATCGGCATGGATCATTTTTCCCGACAAGATGATCCTTTGGCTAAGGCCAAGGATTTAGGGAAGCTTCACCGGAATTTTATGGGCTTCACTACTTCTCCATCAAAGATGTTGATCGGTCTCGGAGCCAGCAGTATCAGCGATATTCATTTAGCTTTTATGCAAAATGAAAAGGGGATTTCTGCCTATCAGGAGGCGATGGAAAGTGACAATTGGCCAATTGTCAGAAGTCATGAAATGAGTAATAAGGACTTGATAATCAGGAATTTGATTTTGGATCTGATTTGTAAACATGAGGTGATAATCTGCGAAGAGCTTGATTTATTCTTGGGAAATAAACAATGGGAGCAACTCGCAGAGATGCAGGACGAAGGTTTAATAGAGATTTCGCCTAAAAAACTGAAGGTTACAGATGATGGGGTAGGAGTGATCCGTCAAATCTGCAAAGTATTTGACCTTAGGCTGCAATCCCAAAATAAGGAGTTGATTTTTAGTAAGGCTATTTAGTGGCAAACGGTAATCTCCATTTTTTCCGTTCCATAGTCGAAGGTCACCATTTCTGGACTCAGACCGGGAATCCCTAATCCTAGGCCTCTGAAGATAAAGATGATTCCCAAGATGACTCCCAAATAGGGGATCGCTTTTTGAAAATTCATTCGGGTTTTCACTGTGATTATCTGGCTTGAGAACATTAAAAACAGTAAGAGTGGGATCGTACCTATTCCAAAGAAAAACATGTAAACTGCTCCCAAGTAGGGGCTTTGCATGCCAAGTGCTGCGATGAGTGCCATGTAGACCATACCACATGGGAGAAGCCCATTGGCTAAGCCTGTGGCAAAAAAGGCAGGTTTTCCTCCACGTTTTAGGAAGTAGGATAGCTTTTGTCTGACCCATTTTACCAAACCTGAAAAAATGGATACTTGAAGCAGTTGCTCTGATTTTTTGTAATTGAGCGACAGTAAGACTAAAACTACCCCCATGGCAATTGAGAAACCCTGTTGGATTCCAGCTAAAGACATGGAAAAGCCTACAAATCCAATGAGAAGGCCTAAAAGGGCGTAGGTAAAACTTCTACCAAGATTGTAGAGAATTTTATTCCAAATGAATCCGGAATTACTGGCATTTCCAACGGCGAGTGCAATAGGTCCACACATTCCCACGCAGTGGAAAGAACCTAAAAAACCCAAAAGAAATGCAGTCCAAATCATCAGAGTGTAATTTTTTTCTCTTGATAGAATTCTGTTCCGTTTTCGGTCCAAGTGAGTTGAACTCTCCAATATCCAGGTTTAAGATTGGCGATGGATATTTGTTTTTTTCCTGACTCGATAATTTCTACAGGCACGCTTTGATCCAGTTTTACATCCGAAGGTCGATAGAGGTTGAGATTTCCTTTTGCACCCTTTGGAAGATCCAGAATGACTGCTTTAGATTGGGAATCAAAAGCTAAAACTTCCCGATCAAGAAGGAGCGTGGAAGACTCTCGATCGATCTGTTCTTGATATTTGATCTCTGCTTCGTAGTAATTGTCCCTTACCAGCTCGATTCCATCCATTCTAACTGATATCACCACCATGGTCATGATGATCCCTACGAAAGCAATGATTGAAAGTAAAATTCCTTTTCCCCAGTTCATAGTATTATTCTTTTGATACAGGAGCCATAAAGCTCGTTTCTATTTTATCAATTTCTTTATCCGCGTGCACCAGTGAAAGTTGAATTTCCTGCTGTGGGCGGTTTACGCTCTTTTGATCAGTAACGATGAAAAACCGTCCTTCTACTTTGGATTGAGGCTCAAGCACCCAATTTTGTCCGCCGACGATTTCTACATTCATTCCTTCTACCAAGGAAGAAAGATCCACCGTTTGAGGTTCGAAGGTTTTATTGATGAGGGTGATTTGATAGAGATTTGAAACCGTACCATTATCCCGCATCTGATAGGTCATTCCAGGGAACCTTGTCACTGTAGCCTGAAGCTCATCACGAGTAGCAATCAATGATATAAATCCAGCTACCAAAATAACCAACACAACAGAATAAGCTTTGACTCGGTTGGTGATTAGTTTCTGAAAGCCTTGTTGAATACTGTTTTCTGATGCATATCGAATAAGGCCTTTAGGGCGGTCTACTTTGACCATTACCTCATCACAAGCATCTATGCAAGCCGTACAATTGACACACTCCATTTGTACTCCATTTCGGATATCAATGCCTGTCGGACATACCTGCACACAAAGATTACAGTCTACACAATCTCCAAGTGGGGTTTCTTCGACTTTATTTTTTCGAATCGGTCCTCTAGGCTCTCCCCGCACATAATCATACATTACGTTGATAGAGTTGTTGTCTAAAAGCACTCCTTGTAGTCTACCGTAAGGGCAGACCACTGTACATGCTTGCTCTCTAAACCAAGTGAAGACGAACATGAAAATCCCTGAAAAGGCAACCAAACCAATAAATCCGGCAAGGTTAGCGGTTGGTGGCTGGGTGACGATCTCTCTGACCTGATCGATTCCGATCAAATAAGCCATCACCAAATGTCCGATCAAAAGAGAGATTAAACCAAAGATTAGAAGCTTTGATCCTTTTTTGATAATCTTTTCACCATTCCAAGGCATGGCATCCAATGCACGCTGTTGATTGGCATCTCCTTCGATCATGTATTCGATCTTGCGGAAAACCATTTCCATGAAAAGTGTCTGAGGACAAGCCCAACCACACCATATTCTCCCAAATATCACAGTAAACAAGATGATAAATACAAAGAATATCAGGAGAAGGAATATCAACAAATGGGTGTCTTGTGGCCAGAAAACCGCTCCAAAAATGATGAATTTCCGCTCAAAAATATTGAATAGAAGCCAAGGTCTTCCATCTACCTGAATGAATGGGCCGGCAAATAAAATAGCCAAAAGAATCCACGAAAGGTAGGTGCGGTATTTGTAAAAGAAACCCTTTACTTTTTTAGGGTAGACCCAGTTTCGTTTACCATCATCTTGGACAGTTGACAGGGAATCCCGGAAAGTATTCGGATCGAGATGTGGATTTTTCTTTGCCATAATCAGAGAATAATTAAAGACTGTCAGAGAATAGCTCTGACAGTCTAAAGGTATTAAAGTGCAGCAACCACGCTTGTGCTATCAGTCACCACTTCTTCTTGCGTAGGTGTATAAAGTTCCCCTTGTGGGTCTTTGGGACTAGCTGGAGTAGTACCAACTAAACTTAGGATGTAACTGGAGACTTGTTGCATTTCCTGTGGAGAAAGCTGATCCTCCCAAGGCACCATCCCTTTGCTTACTACGCCATATTTCACTACAGAGAAAACATCGTTGATAGACCCTCCATGGATCCAGTATTGATCCGTCAGATTTGGCCCTACACCACCTCCGCCATCTGCAGCATGACAAGCCGCACAGTTGGCTTCGAAGATTGACTTTCCGACGGCTAATCCAGACTCAGAATCATCAACTGTTACGTTTGTCTCGTCTATGGATGCTGTAAGGTTTGCCATTCTTGCTTCCGCAGCTATGGCCTCTACTCTGAGCTCTTCCTGATACTCTTCCACGCCTGTGAGCCCAAAGCCTAAGACTGAATAGTAAGTGAAGTATCCGACGCCGTAGATGATAGTCAATATGAAAACCCACTGAAGCCAAGGCGGCATGAAGTTGTCTAACTCTGTGATGCCATCATAGGAGTGATCGGCCATCATTTTTGCTTTTTCTTCTTTGCCTCCTACAGTATCCATTTTACCAGTGACGAAGCGTTCTTTGAACTTCTCCCACCAGCTTGGTTCATTCGCCAATTCCGGATTTTCATTTCGGAATACCGCAACCATAAAGGTCATCAAATAGACCATCAGAACTAATAAAAGAATGATTACCAGAAGGACAATACCAAGGATAATCAGTAAGGTCAATTGTCCAGGATCCATTGCTTGAAGGTCTGAGTACCAATTGGAGCTTTCTGTTTGTCCAAAAGCAAGCTGAGTGGGTAGCCACCCGATTGTGAATAGAAATATGAGAAACTTTTTCATGGCTGGGATGGGGTTATATCGTCGTCATTTTCCATAGGTAGAGATTTCAGGTGGTCCACCACGTCTTTTGGGATAGACTTTACCCAAAAGAAAACTCCCAAGAAAAATGTGACAAAGATGAGCAGTGAAATCACTGGGTAGATTTCAATATTTTCGATTGATCTTAAAACTTCTTTATACATGGTTTCTTCGGTTTAATTGGATGCGGTAGCATTGATATCTGTCCCAAGTCGCTGTAGGTAAGCGATCAGTGCTACGATTTCGGTATTTGGAAGTACTTCCACACCGGCATCTTTCAGATTGGTCACAATCTGATCAGCTTGGCGCTCCAAATCCGCCATGGCTTGCTGGTCATAACCTTCAGGGTACGGTACGCCAAGTTTTTGTAGCGTTCTGATTTTGGCAGGTAGCTCCGAATAGTCCATGATATTCTCCTTCATCCAAGGATAAGGAGGCATCAATGATCCCGGAGACATTGTTCTTGGATCCTCCATGTGGAAGTAGTGCCAAGAATCAGGGTATTTGCCACCTACCCGATGCAAGTCTGGACCAGTTCGCTTTGATCCCCACAAGAAAGGTCTGTCATAGACGAATTCGCCAGCTTTGGAGTATTCTCCATATCGCTCTGTCTCAAATCGGAATGGTCGGATCATCTGTGAGTGACAGCCTACACAACCATTGGCGATGTAAAGATCTCTACCCTCCAACTCTAGTGGAGTATATGGTTTCACTGAAGCGATGGTCGGCACATTTGACTTTACGAGAATGGTAGGGATGATTTCGATCGCTCCACCAATTGCGATCGCGATGGTAGCCAAAACAGTAAAGAATACTGGCTTGCGCTCCCATGCTCTGTGCCAAAATTCTCCAGCAGGATTGTAGTTTTTAGCCAAAGCTGGTGCCTGATCTTCTTCATAAGCTTGGAAACTTCCTTTCTTGGCAGTCATGTACATATTATACATCATGATAATAGCACCACCTAGATAGAGTAGTCCTCCAAATGCTCTTAGCATGTACATTGGTATAAGCTCTACAACAGTTTGTAGGAAGTTGCCATAAGCCAATCGACCCATTTCATTAAACTCACGAAGCATCAAGAACTGGGTAAGAGCCGCTACATACATCGGAAGTGCATAGAAGATGATTCCGAGTGTGCCAATCCAGAAGTGAGTATTGGCAAGTTTTTGTGAGTAAATCGTGGTTTTGAATAGTCTTGGCCACATCCAATACAGCATTCCGAAGGTTAAGAAACCATTCCAACCCAATCCGCCAATGTGTACGTGTGCTACGATCCAGTCCGTGTAGTGGGCGATGGCGTTGACATTTTTCAATGATAGCATCGGTCCCTCAAAGGTGGACATACCATAGGCTGTCACTGCCACGACCATAAACTTCAATACTGGTTCATTCCGCACTTTATCCCAAGCACCTCTAAGTGTCAGGAGACCATTCACCATACCACCCCAAGAAGGAGCAATCAGCATTACAGAGAATACAGTACCTAATACTTGAGCCCACTCTGGAAGTGCCGTGTAGAGCAAGTGGTGAGGTCCTGCCCACATGTAGATAAAGATCAAGGACCAAAAGTGGATAATGGAAAGCTTGTAGGAATAAACTGGTCTATTCGCAGCTTTTGGAAGAAAGTAATACATCAAGCCAAGGAATGGGGTAGTCAAGAAAAATGCTACTGCATTGTGTCCATACCACCACTGAACCAAGGCATCCTGAACACCTGCATAAGCAGAGTAACTCTTCAGGAAGTTGACTGGAAGTGCAAGAGAGTTGAAGATGTGAAGTACTGCTACCGTCACAAAGGAGGCTAGGTAAAACCAAATGGCCACATACATGTGACGCTCACGACGCTTGATCAGCGTACCGATCATGTTGGCACCAAAGGCTACCCAAACTAATGCAATGGCAATATCGATGGGCCATTCTAGTTCGGCATACTCCTTAGAGGTGGTCAATCCTAGTGGAAGCGTAATGGCTGCTGCCAAAATGATCAATTGCCAGCCCCAAAAGTGAAACCAGCTGAGGCCCTTATTCCACATAGGGGTTTTCAAGAGTCTTGGCATGGAGTAATAAACCCCTGCAAAGATTGCGTTACCTACAAAGGCAAAGATCACCGCATTGGTGTGCAGTGGTCGAATCCTTCCAAAGGTCGTGTAAGGGTTGCCTAAGTTTGCTTCAGGCCAGAAAAGCTGCGTGGCTGCTATGACCCCCACGAGCATCCCCACTATACCCCAGATAATCGTCGCGGCTCCAAAGTACTTGACAATTTTATTGTCGTAATGGAACCTTTCCAGTGTAGCGTCATTCATTGGACTTTTGTTTTAAAGGTTGATTTTTCGTTGTTTTTTTATGATTGTCAAAGAGAATCCTCACCGAAGGAGTGTAGTCATCATCAAACTGTCCGCCTTTCATTGCTTTGAAAAAAAGAAATAGAAAGGTCACCGCCAGAATCAAACTCACCCCGATTAGAATAAATATTACTTCCATGCTTTAGGGCTTTGATTGCGTTAAGAGTCCTTTGCGCCAGGCTAAGAAATTGGTAGAAAGCGTGGTGAAAAGAACTACTGATATACTTGATAGAGGCATCAATACAGCACAGATCACAGGGCTCAAAATACCTTGAACTGCGAGGCTAATACCGACAATATTGTATAGAAAACTCAGGGCGAAACTTGCCTTGATGACATTTCTGCTTTGCTTGGCAAAAGCCAAAAACTCCGGGATTTTATCAAAAGAATCAGCGTCTAAAATGGCATCACTTGCGGGAGAAAAATGGCTAACCCGGTCTGATATCGCTATCCCGACTTGACTTTCCTGCAAGGCTCCTGCATCATTCAATCCATCACCGACCATAAGCGTTTGACGGCGATCCTGATTCAATTTTTTGATGTATTGTAATTTGTCATTTGGTCCCTGCTGAAAATTATAATGGATGTCACTCCCCAGATGGTTTTGAAGCGATTTCATTTCATGACTGTGATCGCCGGAAAGCAAGTGAAGCTCATACTCGTTTTCTAAATGGGATACAACGTCTTTAGCTTTGGATCGCAAACCGGATTGGATATGGAAATATCCAAGGATCACATCCGAGACGCTGAAGTAAACCAGATTGCCTGATTCTACAGAAAGTCCGTTTTTGACACCGCAAAATGCTCCGGATCCTACTTTGACAGGCTGTCCCAGATACTCTCCCTGAATACCTTGTCCTTTGATTTCGGATACATGATCTAAAGTCGCCGAGGCTACATCGCCAAGCCAAACATTGATTCGATTGCTCAGTGGATGAGTAGATCGTGCCACCAGAGATTTTAGAATAGACTTTGATTCTTCGGAGAGTTTTTCTCCCTGATATGAAACACTAGCCTTTGCCGGGTCTGTCAACGTGCCAGTTTTATCAAAAATAAGCGTGTCCACCAAGGCTAAGCGCTCTACCACACTGGCGTTTTTGAGGTAGAATTTTCCCCTGCCAAATATTCGAAGTGTATTTCCCAAAGTAAAAGGAGTAGACATTGCAAGTGCGCAGGGGCAGGCAACTATCAGTACCGAAACAAAGGCTTTTACACCCATGGAAACATCCATCGGTATCCATGTTAACAAGGCAATCAAGGCAATGCTAATGACGGTCCAGGTGAAAACTCCAGAAACCTGATTGGATAGCGGTTCAAGTAGTTTGTCTTTCGATTTTTCGAAGCTTTCATTGTTCCATAGATCGGTGAGATAGCCCTGAGAAGGTGACTTTTGAACTGTCAAAAGAACTGGGTCCCCTTTTTGCCGACCTCCCGCATAGATCAACTCTCCCTTACGCTTTGGAACAGGTACTTCCTCACCGGTGACAAAGCTGTAATCGACTTGAGCGCTTTCACTCAATAGAAGAGAATCTGCTGGAATTAACTCTTCATCACGGACCAAGATTACATCCCCAACCTCCAGCTTTGTCAATGGGATGACTTCTTCTCGATTTTGGACTAATTTGGTAACTGCAATGGGGAAATAAGACTTGTAATCTCGGTCAAACTCAAGGGCAGAGAAGGTTTTTTGCTGATAGATTTTTCCGAGTAGCAAAAAGAATAAAAGTCCTCCTAGGCTATCCATGTACCCTGCATTGCCAAAGGCGAAAATTTCCCAAAGGCTATATAAAAATAAGGAAGCGATACCCAATACGATGGGAATATCCATGTTAATCCGTCGCTGCTTGATGGAGTTCCAGGCGGAGAGGTAATAATCACTTGCAGAATAAGTGACTACTGGGATCGCCAAAAGCACATTTAGATAATTGAAAAGGCTTCGGAAGTTTTCTGCTATCAGCTCTACTTCTGAGAAGTATTCTGGAATGCTAAACAGCATCATATTCCCAAAGCAAAAGCCTGCTACAGCGAGTCTCTTTATTGTGCGTCGGTCTGCTTTTCCGGTTTTATCTTTCTTGTCAAGATGGGAGAGTGAAATTTTTGGTTCGTAGCCGATGGTAGAGAGTAGGCTTACTACTTCTTGAAGATTAATCTTTTCCTTCAAGAATTTGATCTGTACCTTTTTCTTGATGAAATCCACTCGGCTACTGATGATTCCGGGATGGATTTGGTATAGATTCTCGAGTAGCCAAATGCAAGAAGCACAATGGATCAAAGGGATATGGAATGTCACGTGACATTCACTTTCGTTTTGAAAGTCTAGAAGTTTTTGGGCTGTTTCTTCGTCGTTTAGATAGTCAAACCGATTGGCTTTACCTTTCTTTTCCTTCTGACTTTCTCCAGGGAAAGATTCTAAATCATAGTAGGTACAAAGGTCATTCTCTGACAAAACCTCATACACAAGCTTACAGCCTTGGCAACAAAATACCTTTTCGTCGATCTTCAACGAATCATTTTCACATTGCTCACCGCAGTGATAGCAATGCGTTTTTTCGGTAGTTGCTGGGTTAAGCATGATTTTATTTTTTACAAAAATTTAATAATAAATGGCTGAATTTTATGACTTTTGTCATATTTTTTATTGATTTAGAGCGATAAATAAAAAGAAAGTTTGTCGCTCCACATTTTGCCTTTATAGAAGTGGAAAAGCACCTTAGCAAGATCTGCTTGATAGTTTTTGGTGGTGACTAGTAGGGTGCAGTCATGCTTGACGGCATAAGACCAAAAGTCACCAATTCGTAAAAAATTGAACTTGATGAAACTTGTTTCCCGGGTAGATTTGGATACTAGTTGAATCAGCTCTTGTTCCTCCTTTATTTTCGATTTGGGAATAAATGAAGGAGAGATGATCGTCGCTTTGCTATTCCGTATTTTGTTCTGAAATAGTTTGATGTAATTTTTGATGAGGCGAAAAGAGTGTGGGGTGCCATCGTAATGGAAGAGTAAGTGCTGGGTAGAGAAGTTGGGTACGAATAGCAAAACAGGAATCTCGCAGACCTCTTTTTCCAATGGGACAGGTAATTCTTCCTGATGAAGCCAATCCAATACTTTATTAAGGTTGACGGTAATCAAGGAAGGCTCGCCTTCTTTAGGATCGCAGAGTATTTCTTCTTCCTTGCCCGGCCAAAAGTCAGTTGTCAGAACAGGGCAATTGTATTCATGAAGAATAGTTTCAGGAATATGAAATTTGGTGGCGTAGGATTCTTTGAGCTCCATAGTTTCTTGAGATTATTCAAAACTACTGCGCCCCTCCCAGTCACGGTCTGACTAAACCCATGAGCAAACCTGATAAAAATCAGTTTATTTGAGTTTTATCATATTTTGACCAAAAAAAAGAGGGCCAAAGCCCTCTAAATGTTTGATTTATTGATGTTTTTAATCTTTAACCAGATTGAAAACATAGCTCCCCGCCACTGCCTGTACACCAAAAACTCTAGCGCCTGGGGCGGGAATGTTAAACTCTAGTCGAAGGTTATTGCCCGTCTGAGTAAAGGAGATTTCCCGTCCTGCTGCGGGCTTGTTTCCTGTCAAAGTGAATTTGTCAAAATTGGTACCGGCAAAGCTCCAATTCCCAGAATTGTCAAAAAGATCATTATTGTTTCGAGAAGTATAGGTCCTCGAAGAGCCTGAGTTGAGAATTAGTTCAAAATTCTGATAAAGGTCCGTAACAGTGTTTCCACTTCGAGTCACAGATCCTCCACCTGCTATACTCCAGGATTGAGTACCAGTACCTGTAAGGGCTTCGATTGCCAATTCTTCAGGGGTTTTCTGAGGCGGTTGCGGTGTAGGGTCATCACCACCACAAGCTGATGAAAAAATCACCAGAAGCATCAAAGCGAAAAGAGAGGAAAGATTTCTGTTCATACTGATATTAAATTAGAACTTTAAAATTAGCCATATCTGTCTAAGTTCAAAGCTAGCTCTCATTTATAATTCTCTAAGTCTAGTTTTTGTTCGCAAAAATCAAATTCGCGAGGCTCGTTCGAGCAGATTACAAGGATTTTATCACCCTGAAATTTCTTAATCATTTCCCGATACCAGTCGATTCCTCTGATATCTAAATTGGAGGTTGGTTCGTCTAGAAAGACAATACCTACATCCGATATCATAGCCAGGATCAACTTCAGGCGTTGTTTCATTCCTGAGCTGAATTGAGAAACCATTTTTTGGCTATGTTCTTCCAAATAAGCAATCCGTATGATTTCCTCAGGAGTCATGCCATTGATAGGCTGTTTGAAGCGGAAGTGAAATTGAATTAGCTCTTCAAGGGTGAACTCCTCAGGTAGCTCCAAATAGGGGGCTGCTATACTAAGGTGTCGAAACCAATCCCCTTCATCTACATTTTTGCCTTCGAAATTGAAGTTGATTTTACCAGAAGTTAGCGGGATAGATCCAGTAAGGCATTTGAGAAGGGTAGACTTTCCAGAACCATTACTTCCGGTAATAGCCAACTGATCCTTTGGCTTCAGAAGTAGGGATAGTTCTTTGAATATCCATTCGAATTGGAAGCGCTTTGATGCTTTCTCTACACCTATCTCAAGCATGCTTAATGGATGTAACCCTTCATGACTCCTCGCTCGGAGGACCTGATGAAATTCAAAATTTCATCCCGTTCTTTGGTTGCAGGCAGGTTAATTTCAATTTCCTCCAGAGCTCTTGAATTATTCATGCTATTGAGGAAAAGGAACCGATAAACCTCCTGAATATGAGCAATCGACTCAGATGAAAAGCCTCTTCTTCTCAAACCTAAAGAATTGACTCCGGCATAGGAGAGAGGTTCTCTCGCTGCTTTGGTAAAAGGGGGGACATCTTTTCGTACCAAAGATCCGCCAGAGATCATGGAATGCATGCCAATTTTGACAAATTGATGGATAGCGCTAGAACCACCCACAATGGCCCAATCGTCGATGGACACATGACCAGCAATTTGCACGGAGTTGGCGATGATTACATGACTTCCAATCACACAGTCATGAGCCACATGGACGTAAGCCATTAGTAGACAATTGCTTCCGATTACTGTGGTTTGCTTATCTACAGTTCCTCTGCTTATAGTGACGCATTCTCGGATGGTGGTATTGTCTCCGATGACAACGGTGGACTCTTCACCTTGAAATTTGAGGTCTTGCGGAATGCCTGCGATGACAGCTCCCGGAAAAATTTTACAGTTTTTGCCGATTCTCGCTCCCGGAAAAATAGTAACGTTTGGACCAATCCAAGTACCTTCACCTATCTCGACATTTTCATGAATCATCGTGAAAGGGTCGATTTGTACATTCTTCCCAATAGTTGCCTTGGGATCTATGTGGGCCATTGGACTGATCATGATTCTTTACGAGTTATACTTGCTGTCATTACTGCCTCGCATACGAGTGTGTTTCCGACGTAGGCTTCTCCTCTCATTTTAGCGATTCCTCTTCGAATAGGTGCAAGCAATTCACATTTGAATATAAGTGTATCTCCCGGAAGAACCATCTTTCGGAATTTGCAGCTTTCTATTCCCAAGAAATAAGTCCAGTAATTTTCTGGATCGTCTACGGTGCTTAGAACCAGGATCCCGCCCGTCTGTGCCATAGCTTCTACCTGCAATACTCCCGGCATCACGGGGTTTCCTGGAAAATGGCCTAGAAAGAATGGCTCATTCATTGTCACATTCTTTACACCGGCTACCACTGTGTCATCCAGATAGATTACTTTATCTAGTAGCTGAAATGGATATCGATGCGGAAGGATATTGCTGATTTGATTGATATCCATCACCGGCGGAAGCTTGGGGTCATAGTAAGGGATATGGGAAGAGGATGCCTTTTCCATGGCCCTTTTGATTTTTTTTGCAAAAGCCACATTGGCAGCATGCCCAGGTCTGGCAGCTAAAATTTGGGCTTTCAGTGGTCTTCCTACCAAAGCTAGGTCACCTACTACATCCAGAAGCTTGTGTCTGGCAGGTTCATTTTTGTATCGAAGGTCCACATTGTTTAGAATACCCTCTTTTTTGACTTCCACATGTTGCTTGTTAAACATCTTCGCCAGATGCTGCAACTCATCTTTCTCTACGACTCGATCTACCACCACGATGGCGTTATTCAAATCTCCACCTTTAATAAGGTTAGAGTTGTAGAGCATTTCCAGCTCATGCAAAAAACAAAAAGTCCTGCATGAAGCGATTTCAGATTTGAATTGACTGATATCTGTGATGGAGGCATGTTGGCTTCCTAAAACAGGTGAATTGTAGTCCACCATGACAGTCACTCGGTAATTATCTGTCGGTAAGGCTACCATTTCCACTTCGCGAGAAGCGTCTTTATACTGAATGCTTTCCTGTACCTCGAAGAATCTTCTCAACGCATTTTGCTCCTCAAATCCTGCATCTTCCAGGACTTCGATGAATTGGATGGAAGAGCCATCCATAATCGGAGGTTCTGGACCGTCCAATTGAATCAAGACATTGTCAACTTCCAATCCTACAAGTGCTGCCAGAACGTGCTCCACCGTGTAAACTCTAGCTCCATTTTGCTCCAAAGTGGTACCTCGGGAAACATCCACCACCAGGTCACAGTCAGCATCCACTGTAGGTCGACCTTCGAGATCTATTCTTTGAAACTTGATTCCGTGATTGGGAGGAGCGGGTAAAAAGGTCATGTTGGAGATGACTCCTGTGTGAAGTCCGACTCCTGACAGTTCTACTTGCTTCTTTATGGTATGTTGTTTTACTTTCATCGTGTTGGTTAAGCAGTTAGATAGCTTTGGGGCGCAAAATTAAGCCTTTTTTTCGAGTTCTTTGAGTCTCTTCTCCAGCTCTTCAAGATTTTTGAAGAGAGAATAGGACTTGAGAAACTGCTTCATGTCCATTCCCATGTAGCCAAAAAGAGTCTGTCCAGGCTTTTTGATTGACTTGCTTACTCCTGTATTTGCGCCAATCGTGGTTTTTTCGGCAATCTTAATGTGCCCCACAATACCTGCCTTTCCTGCGAGGACTGAGTTTTTTCCTATTTCTGTAGAGCCGGAAATACCAGCTTGGGCGGCGACGACCGTATTTTCACCGATGATTACATTATGAGCAATTTGGACCAAGTTGTCGATTTTAGCTCCTTTTTGGATGATGGTAGAGCCCATCGTAGCGCAGTCTACGGTCGTATTGGCTCCTATGCTTACATGATCTCCTAAAATTACATTGCCGATTTGAGGGATGGCTTTGTAGCTTCCATCTTCCTGAGGAGCAAAACCAAAACCTTCCGAACCAACTACAGCACCCGGATGAATCTCGCAATGATTGCCTAATACCGAGCCATCGCAAATTTTGGCACCAGGATGTATGATGCAGTTATCTCCAATTGTGACTTGGTTGCCAATATATGCGTGAGGATGAATTTTTACCCCATTTCCGATTTGACACTTTTTACCGATGTAGGAAAAAGCCCCTCTGTAGTAACCGTCCCCGATTTGACTGCTTGGATCCATATAGCTCGGCTCTTCCACACCCGATTGGGAGTTTTTGGTAAACTGAGCGTAGGTTTCGAGAATTTGGGTAAAACTTGAGTAGGCGTCTTTTACTCGAATGAGATTCGTTTTATAGGTTTTTTTGGGAGTAAAATTTTGAGAGACAATGACAGCAGAAGCCTCAGTTTCGTATAAAAAAGCCTCATATTTTTCATTGGCTAAAAAGCTTACCCCTCCTGCCTTACCTTCCTGAATTTTATCCAGTCTATTGACTTTTATTTGAGGATCTCCCTCGACGGTGCCTTGGAGAAGTTCGGCTAGCTGCCCAAGCGTAAATTCCATAAAGCGTAAATATTTTAAGGTTTTAAAATTAGGGTTTTAGCCTTACAAACGTAATGCTTCTCAACTATTTTGCTCATGATTTGAATATTTGGCAAGTCAGCAGCGTCGGCTACATCAACCACTTTTCCCTTTTTTGTGAGGATCGAAATCCTATCCTTGGCTAGATATCCATAATTACTCAAGGTACCAGCCGAGAAAAAATAGGGTAGATGTTCTTTGGGGACTTTAAGCTTTTTAATGGTTTTTTCTTCGAGAATTCCGATTTCTTCTTTTTCGAAGGGAATATTGGAAAGTTGGATCTTGAAAAGATTTCTAGTCAAAAACATCCTGGAAATATTCGCCAAAACATAGTCAGGGGAGTTTTTCCATAGTTTGATCGCTCCCCAAATGTCCAAATCATCAAGCTCCAGGAAGATCCGTAGCAATTCCGGGTTAGTCTGGAAGTCTGATTCAGTGATTTTGTGCCCAAGCAAGTAGTCAAATTCATCTGTGATCCCAAAGATTTTGTCTTCAGCCTTCAGGTCCTTTGCACGCTGAATCAGGTTGATAAGCATTTTTTCAGCGCAGACTGTCGTCTTGTGCAGATAGACCTGCCAGTACATCAGTCGACGGGCACTCAGAAAGTTTTCGATGGAATAAATTCCTTTTTCTTCGATGACTATCTTGTCATTTTTGACATCCATCATTTTGATGATCCGATCAGCGCCGATAGTCCCTTCGGATACGCCAGTAAAAAAACAATCTCGCTGCAAATAGTCCAAGCGATCAATATCCAGCTGGCTGGAAACGAGTTGGTGGAAGAACTTTCGCTCATATTGATTTTTGAAAATTTTCAAAGTGAGATCAAGTCTTCCTCCTAGTTCTCGATTGAGCATTTCGATTATCAAAATCGAAAGCTTTTCATGGGGTATAGATCTGAGAAGGCTGTATTCCAAAGCATGTGAAAACGGTCCATGACCGATATCATGAAGGAGAATCGCAATCAAAGTAGCTTCAAATTCTTCGTCGGATATTTCAATACCTTTGGTTCGGAGATGATCTAGTGTCACATGCATGAGATGCATGGCGCCAAGTGCGTGGTGGAATCGCGTATGTAAAGCACCGGGATAGACAAAATCAGTCAAACCCAATTGCTTGATCCGGCGTAATCTCTGAAAGTATGGGTGGTCAATGATCTCAAAAATCAATTCACTTGGAATTGTAATAAAACCATAAACTGGATCATTGAGTATTTTCTGGCTTTTCAAGGAGGCCTGTTTTGTTTACCCAAAAGTAATTATAATTTTAAAAGAATCGGACAACACTATGAACCAAAATGCCTCCATCCTCTGGGCAGATGATGAAATCGACCTGCTCAAACCCCATATTCTTTTTCTAGAACAGAAAGGCTATCAGATCACCACGGTCAATTCGGGTGTAGATGCTATTGAAGAAATAGAGAAAGGGATGTTTGATGTAGTATTTTTAGATGAGATGATGCCAGGAATGACCGGATTGGAGACACTGCAGCAGATCAAGCAGATCAAACCTCAGATTCCCGTGGTGATGATCACCAAGAGCGAAGAAGAGCATATCATGAATGACGCGATAGGAGGGAAGATCGCAGATTACCTGATCAAACCCCTCAATCCAAGTCAAATTTGGCTTTCAGTAAAAAAAATCCTTCAAAATCGTCAGTTGATCGATCAGAAGACTACCATGAATTATCAGCAGGATTTTATGAATATTTCCATGGCAGTTGGAGATGCGGTTGATCATGAAGATTGGGCAAATATTTATACCAAGCTGACCTATTGGGAGCTCCAAATCGACGAGACGGAGAATAAAAGCATGAAGGAGGTTTTAGAGACTCAAAAGTCAGAGGCAGATGCCAATTTTGCTCGTTTTGTCAAGGAATCCTACCTGTCCTGGATGGAAGAAAAAAATCAGGAAAAGCCCTTGATTTCTCCGAATGTGATGAGAAAAAAGGTCTTCCCAAGAATTCAAAGTGGCAAACCGCTCTTTTTCATAGTCATTGACAATCTCAGACTCGATCAGTGGGAAGATATGGAATCCCTGCTTACTCCTTATTTCTCGATTGCTGAGAAGGAGACCTATTACAGTATCCTGCCTACGACCACTGCTTTTGCCAGAAATGCTCTTTTCAGTGGGATGATGCCTTTGGATATGGCTAGATTTTACCCTCAGTATTGGGAAAATGAAGATACAGACGAAGGCAAAAATAACTTTGAAGAAGAGTGGATTCGGATCAATCTGGAAAAAAACCGGCAAAAAATAAGATTTTCCTACACCAAAATTCTGCAGGCTGCTCATGGTAGAAGTGCAGTCGATCAGTTTCATACTATGTTGCAAAATGAGCTAAATGTCTTGGTTTATAATTTTGTCGACATGGTCTCGCATGCACGGACGGATATGAAGATGATCCGTGAGCTTGCTCCGGATGAATCCGCCTATAGGTCACTGACCAAAAGCTGGTTTGAGCACTCGACGTTGTTTGAGATGCTCAAGAAAATTCAGCAAGCGGGAGCAGATGTCATTATCACCACTGACCACGGAACCAAGCGGGTCAACAAGCCCTATCGAATCATCGGCGATAAAAATGTCACGACCAACCTCAGATACAAGCAGGGTAAAAACCTAAATTATGAGCCCGGGAAAGTTTTTGAGGTTTCGAAACCCGAAGAAGCCAAACTTCCCAAATTGAATGTTTCCAGTGCTTATGTATTCGCTGTGGAGGATTATTTCTTTGCCTATCCCAATAATTACAATTATTATGTCAATTTTTACAAGGACACCTTTCAGCATGGAGGGATTTCTCTGGAAGAAATGATTGTCCCGATTGTCTATCTCAAATCAAAATAATTCAAATTTGGACACAAAAATTTACGGATTAGACCAGCTTGATGACATCGCCTCTTGGGTGGTAGATAAGGCAGGAGAGGAACAAATTTGGGTATTCAAAGGTGAAATGGGGGCTGGAAAAACGACTCTTGTCAAAAGTATCGCTAAGCAGCTAAATGTCATTGATCCGATAAGTAGTCCGACCTTTGGCCTTGTCAATCATTACGAAAGGAATACGGGCGAGGAAATTTACCATTTTGACTTTTACCGAATAGAAGATCCCGATGAAGTCTTGGATATCGGAATAGAAGAGTATTTTTATAGTGGCAATATTTGCTGGATAGAATGGCCGGAAAAGATTGCTCCATACCTTCCAGAGGAGTTTTTCTTAATAGAAATAGCTTATCTAGATACACAAACCCGAAAAATAACCCTAGAACATTTCCATAATGCCTAGCGAAATCAAAGAAATAGCAGCCGTGGGATTGATACCAAAAGAGGCCCCTTTAGCTGTGCAGAAAAGGAAAAACCCGATCACGATTGGCTTGCCAAAAGAAAAATCCTCCGAGGAAAGAAGAGTGCTTTTGACCCCTGAGGCGGTAGGTCTTCTGAGTAATAATGGGCTTCAAGTCATTGTTGAGACAGGTGCGGGGAAAGCTTCCAAATTCACAGATCAAGATTATTCTGATGCTGGTGCCAAAGTGGTTTATTCTTCCAAAGAAGCCTTAGAAGCTCAGTTGGTTTTGAAAGTTGATGCACCGGATTTGGAGGAAATAGAGCAGATGAGTCTAGGGGCTTGCTTAATTTCAGCCTTGCAGATTTCCAGACAAAACAAAGAATTCATCGAGGCATTAAATGCCAAGAAGATCACGGCGATTGCCTTTGAGTACCTGGAAGATAAGGTAGGAGGGATGCCAGTAGTGAGGGCTATGTCAGAAATAGCCGGAAGTACTGTGATGCTGATTGCAGCGGAATACCTTTCGAGTGTAAATGACGGTAAAGGGCTGATTCTCGGTGGTGTCACAGGAGTGCCGCCCACTCAAGTGGTGATTATCGGGGCGGGAACCGTGGCAGAATATGCGGCACGAACAGCCTTAGGACTTGGAGCAAATATCAAGGTTTTTGATAATCATATTTACAAGCTTCGACGCTTGAAGCAGCTTCTAGGCCAGCAGATTTATACCTCAACGATTGATAATTTGACACTGACTCAAGCACTTTCGGAAGCCGATGTAGTCATCGGTGCTCTCAGAGCTGAGAAAGGAAGAAATAAAATCGTGGTCAGTGAGGAAATGGTTGCCAATATGATGCATGGAAGCATTATCATTGACGTGGGGATTGACCAAGGTGGCTGTTTTGAAACTTCAAAGATGACTACGCATGAAGATCCTACGTATCAGATACATGATGTAACTCATTACTGTGTGCCAAATATTGCCTCAAGAGTTTCCCGAACAGCTTCTTATTCTTTATCGAATATTTTCACACCCATCGTTCTTCAAATGGCAGACTTGGGTGGGCCAGAAGAAATGATTTTTAATTATCGATGGTTTTTGAGAGGAGTGTATACCTACAGAGGTAGCTTGACCAATGCTTATTTAGCCAAAAGATTTGATCTCACTCATAAGGAATTACAGCTACTTTTAGCAGCGAGGTATTGATTAGCTAAGAAGATTTTGCCTTAAAAGGAACTCCAGTTGCTCATTTGCTTTGATTAGTGCCTGAGTCAATCGCTCGTTTTCTCTTCGAAGGGAAAAGACTTCGTAAGCATTTTTAATGACAGTTCTGAGGTAATCTTCTTCCCAAGGTTTGGTGAGGTAGTGGTAAACTTGACCTTTGTTGATCGCGTCAATTACCGCCTGAATATCAGTGTATCCGGTTAAAAGAACTCGTATCGGGCTTGGATAATGAGGGATGATAGACTCCAGAAATTCAACTCCTGTTTCTTCAGGCATCCGTTGATCGGTAATAATGATTTCTATGTCTTCCTGTTCCAGGATTTTTCTTCCCTCTTCTCCAGAAATCGCAATAAAAATTTTATAATCCCTTCTAAATGTAGCTCGAAACGCCTGGAGGTTGTTTTCCTCATCGTCTACGTATAAAATCCGGATTTTTTCGTCTTTTTTGGTTTCTTCCATTTTACACCCGATTTGGGTCCAGATATTTGAAACCGAAATAATTGTTTTTTTCGATGAAAAACAAACAAAGTGATCTGGATTTTCTACTATTCCTGAATTTCTTCAGTATGCCAGAATTCATTTTTCACCAAGGGTGTCAATAACCTGCAGAGAATGAGAATACTTAATTATATACATTTTTTGAAAAGCTAATATTCACAATAAAAACAAAATGCGTTTTTATTAATTATAGTGACTAATTATATGATTCATAAAAAAATAATTTAAAAATACATTTGAGAATTAAAATCAAAAACTAACTTTACAAAGCACATCACCCTATTTGCGCCTATTTCATGCTATATTCACCCAAAATAGATCTGGAAGCACGGGCCTATCCTATTATCCTTGACCCAAGAATTTCTTCTCAAAAGGAAGAGTTTTTAGAGTTATTGGATGTCCCTCATATTCAGGTAGTTGATCAAATTGAAAGTCAGGTCAAAGATTTGATAAAGGCGAATAGTCCAACGCGCACCTTTACTGAAATCGAGCTGGATGTCGAGGTCGAAAACTTTTTTAGAGATAGGATAAAGGATGATTTTGGTAACTGGGTTTACTATCCTTGGAAAAATACAATTGTCCACTTATTGGAAGAAGAGGATTTCATTAAGATCAGGACGGTTAGGAATAATTACAAAATCACTCCGGAAGAACAATCCGAACTTGGAACAAAGAAAATTGGAATTGTCGGGCTTTCAGTAGGGCAAAGTGTCGCGATTGCCATGGCTCTTGAGAGAAGTTGTGGAGAAATGCGTCTTGCAGATTTTGATACTTTGGAGCTAAGTAATCTCAATCGGATCAATGCTAGTTTGACTAGTTTGGGTCAGGAAAAGGTAGTGATCGCGGCAAGGGCGATATCTGAGATAGATCCTTACTTAAAGCTTACGCTTTACAGGGATGGAATAACAGAAGAAAATGTTGACGACTTTTTAGATTCAGATGGTGGACTCGACTTGCTTATCGACGAATGCGATAGCTTGGATGTGAAAGTTCTCCTCAGGGAGAAAGCTCGTGCAAAGAAAATTCCTGTTCTGATGGAAACCTCAGATAGAGGTATGCTAGACATTGAACGTTTCGATTTGGAGCCTGATAGGCCTATTTTCCATGGGATGATGGGGAATATAGAAATGGGTTCTCTCAAGGGACTGAGTAATCAGCAAAAAGTAGGTATAGGATTGAAAATTACTGGAATTGAGACGCTTTCTCCACGGATGAAAGCATCTCTTTTGGAAGTAGGGCAGACCATTTCCAGTTGGCCACAATTAGCTTCAGCAGTTTTCTTAGGTGGGGCTTCAGTTGCACATGTCGGTCGAAAACTTCTCCTCGAAGATGAAGTGAAATCGGGAAGATTCTATGTGGACTTGGATGAACTTGTCCAAATAGAAATGACCGAGGATACTGCCCCATATCATTCAATACCTGTCAAAAACCGTGATTTCTTAGCTTCTTTACCCAATAATATCCTGCCATCAGGGTACAAACCATCAGAGGAGGAGCTTCTTGAAATGCTCTCTTTTGCCAATTTGGCGCCTTCAGGAGGGAATATTCAACCCTGGGTTTGGGTGATGGATCAAAAAGGAGTTTTGCACCTTTTCCACGACAGAGAGCGAAGTCATTCGCTTTTGGATTACAAAGGTACTGGCTCATTGATCGCTTTTGGTTCTGCCCTTGAAAATTTGAGGATTTACTGTGGAAAGCATGGTTTTGAGGTTGATATAATTGATCAGGTTCAAAGCTTTGAAGATGATCTGATAGCTAGTATCAGGTTTGTGAGTAAACAGAATCAAAGTATTGATATTCCTCACCTTGACTTGTATGAAGGGGTGAGAATTCGGTGTACAAATCGAAAAAACACTAAAAAGGAAAATCTGACTCCAGAACAAATTCAGATGGTTTTTGATCTGATACAATCAGAAGGTCTGAAGTTGGATTATCTGGAAGCGGAACAGGAACTAGAGAGACTTTCAGAGATCTTGGGTGGAATGGATAGGATGAGGTTGTTTCATCAGCAGGGTTTGCAGGATTTCATCCACGAACTGAGGTGGAATGACAAAGAGGCAAAAGAGAGTAGTGATGGGATAGATATAGCTACTTTAGAACTTTCCGGGACAGAGAAAGCTGCAATGGGCTTGCTTCGGGACCCTCGCACAGTGAAGTTCTTCAGAAAGTTTTTGATGGGCTACGGCTTGACTAAAATCAGTCATTCGACCTTGATGGCAAGTTCTGCTATTTTCCTTTTGCAAAGCAAAAAATATACTGCCTCCTCTGTTTTGGAAGCCGGTAGAATACTACAGCGAATTTGGGTAAAATCTAACATGATGGGGATGAGTTTTCAGCCCGTTACCGCTTCGCTTTTTATTTTTCATAGAGTGAATCGCGAGAAGGATCATGGCTTTACTGAGAAGGAAGAGCAAATCATCAAAAAACACCATGAAACTCTCAGAAAATTATTCCAGATCGAAAATGGAATGGAGGAAATTTTTATGTTTAGGCTAAATTTCGCAGGGGAACCAAGCATGCGTTCCTATCGCCGCGATGTAAGAGAGACCTTAATCATGCAGCAATAATGTTTACATTCAAAGCCTTCAGGGCTATTGATGAACCAGAAATATGTGATCAATTCATTGAGGGTCATGCAAATGTGCTGAAGGAGTATGGAGTGACCAAAGTAACCTCTTCTAATAACGACTGGAAGTATAACCCATATGTCTTTGTAGTAACTGTTCATGAGAACTCCACAGGAAATGTCGTTAGCGGCCTTCGAATACATATAGCCTCAGAGGAATATCCTCTTCCCTTGGAAGGTGCGATTGCACCCGTAGATTCAAGAATTTTTGATCTTGTAGCCAAGTATAGAAATGCGGGTACGGGGGAGATTGGGGGATTATGGAATAGTCGCGCGATTTCGGGTTATGGAATAGGGGCAATTTTTCTTTCAAGAACCTCGCTTGTTATAGCGGAGCAATTACAAGTTCCGACACTTTTTGCGCTATGTGCAGAATATACACTCAAACCTACTCTTCAAAAAGGATTTGAAATAGAAGAGGAGATTGGGAATAGTGGAACGTTCTTTTACCCAAAACTGGACTTGGTAGCAACATTGGCTATTCTGAGAGATGTGAAAAATTTACCTCATGCCCTTCCGGTGGAGCGGGATTTTATTTTAGATCTAAGAAAGAACCTTGAGTGTACAAGAATGGAAGAAACTCTCAAGGGACCGGTAGAGATCACTTATCAATTGAAAATTAAAAGTCCTAATTGGAGATAGTTTATGTTGTTTACTATTATTTCTTCACTACTCTTACTTTTTGCACAAAACCCGATTAAGATAACTGGTGAGAGTGTTTATTTGGATCGTTATGAATATTTGATTTTAGAGTCAGATGAAGATTTGTCCATAGAAAACGTGGTCAATCGAGATGATTTCTCATTGCTTGATAATGAAAATAAAAATTTTGGAATTAATAATGACGTAATATGGCTTAAGTACCAAGTAGAAAATCAGGGAGAAAATCTCGAGAAGTACCTTTACATAAACAATCCTTCTCTGGACAGCTTGGAGCTTTTTGTAGTTCAAGATGGAAAAGTTCTTGATTCATACCTTGGTGGAAGATTGGTTGATTTTGATAGTAAGTCTATTCCATCAAAATCTATCATTTTCAAGGTAGATATTCCAAATGAGGGGCATGTTGATTTATATCTCAAAGTAAATAGCGTCAACAAAAAGATTATAACTTCATCCGTAGCATCAAGAGAATTCCTTGAAAGGCTAATCAATAGAGAGAATATCTTTTTTGGGATTTTTACCGGTGTAATTGTCGGTTTATTCTTTTATAATCTATTTTTATTTTTCTCAGTTAGAGATAAGTTATATCTAATTTATGTAATCCATACGGTATTAGTCTGGTTTGCTCAATCCTCCATATTGGGTTATACACAAGGAATACTTTGGCCTAATTTCATCTGGATGAATTTAAGGGCTGGAGTTATTTTTTCATCCTTGGTGAGTATTGTGGGTATTTGGTTCCTTAGAGTCTTTTTATCTACCGATAAGTTTGTTCCAAAGCTGGATAGAGGGTTTTATTTTATATACCTAGTATATGCTTTTATCCTTGTAAATGCATTCTTCTTTTCTATTACCGTTAGTTATCAGACTTTATTGGTTACGCAGTCCATAGTGGTGATTTTTGTATTGCTTGTTGCATTTTCAATATTAAAATTAGGCTATCGTCCCGCACGCTATTATTTGTTGGCTTGGTCGGTTTTTATGCTCGGTATCTTCCTATTCGTTTTGAGCGAAATGGGTATTATCCCGACAAATGATCTGACTGCATATATCATGCCTTTGGGCTCTGCATTGGAAGTGGTATTACTCTCCTTCGCCCTTGCAGACAAAATCAACATCCTCAAGAAGGAGAAGGAAGAAGAGCAGGCCGAGAGACTGAAAGTATTGAAGCAGAATGAGGAGCTAGTCCGGGAGCAAAATACCCTCTTGGAAGAAAAAGTAAGGGTTCGTACAGATGAACTAGAGCAGGCTTTGAGAAACCTGCAGAACACTCAAAGTCAATTGGTCAGTCAGGAGAAGATGGCCTCCCTAGGTCAGCTTACTGCAGGTATCGCTCATGAGATCAATAACCCAATCAATTTTGTGAGTTCTAACATCACGCCCCTCAAGCGAGATATAAAAGACATCATGGAGGTGATCGATTTTTATCGAACAACCGGGCAATCGGAATTCGCTCCTGAATCTAAAAAGAAGGCAGCGGACCTGGAGGAGGAGCTTGAACTTGATTATGTCCTTGAGGAAGTAGATCAATTGCTGAAAGGGATGGAAGAAGGGGCAAAACGTACGGTTGAAATAGTCAAAGGTCTTCGGCTCTTTTCTCGTGTGGATGAGCAGGATGTCAAAAAAGTGGATCTTCACGATGGTATCAATAGTACCATTATCCTTCTTAATAGTTCTATTCCAGGAAAAATTCGTATCGTTAGGGATTTTGGAGAGCTTCCGATGGTCGAGTGCTTGGCAGGTAAGATCAATCAGGTATTCATGAACATTATCAATAATGCTGTTCATGCCTTGAGTGATCATATCGATACGATCAAAGATCCAAAAATTGAAATACGCACCCGTTCACTGGGAGACTCTGTGGTAGTGGAAATTGAAGACAACGGTCCGGGTATGCCTGAGCATGTGAAGGAACGTATTTTTGAACCTTTTTTTACAACCAAGTCAGTAGGGAGAGGTACAGGTTTGGGGCTTTCAATAGTTTATTCTATTATTGAGAACCATAAGGGCACGATGGAGGTAAATACCGAAGTCGGTCAGGGCACAACTTTTATCATTACGCTACCCACCTACCAAAGTAACAGCAAGAATGAATAGCAGTGATATTCGGGTACTTTACATTGACGATGAGGACAATAACCTCAAATCGTTCCGCGCTACCCTTCGAAAAGATTTTAAGATTTTTACTGCCATCGATGCTTTCGAAGGATTAAAGATCGTTCAGGAAGAAGAAATTCATGTCGTCATTGCTGACCAACGGATGCCGGGAATGACAGGTACGGAATTTTTTGAAAAAATGATCGAAATCAATCCGGACCCTGTGCGGATTTTGCTGACAGGCTATTCAGATATTGCCTCAGTCATTGATGCGATCAATAAAGGTGAGGTCTATCGTTTTATAGACAAGCCTTGGAATATCGAGCAGATCAAAAATTCGATCAAAAACGCTGCAGATATCTTTTTTATGCGGAGAGAGCTGAAGGAAAAAAACATCAAACTGGAGAAACTCCACTCAGAGATGAACCAGTTTGTATATAGTCTTTCCCATGAGCTTAGAGGGCCTTTGATGAGTATTTCGGGCGTTTCTAAGCTTGCCAAAATGGAAATTAAAGATCCACATGTCCTTGAGTTTTTTGACATGATCGATACGGCCACGACTAAACTGGATGACTTTATCTATAAGATGCTGGATTTTTATCGATCCACTAAAATCGATCATAAAATCACTCAGATTGACTTCAAAGAAGTAGTCAATCAGCAAATGGAAGCTTACAGAGCCAAGTTTGATCTTTCACATTTTCACGTAGAATTACAGGTCAACCAAGAAGAACCTTTTTTCTCAGACGATTCTAAAATCCGAGTGATTTTAAATAACCTATTCTCCAATTCGGTTCAGTTTATGAAAAATGAGCATGGAGAAAAGCGAATCGCACTGACGATAGATGTGCGAGATGGTGAAGCGATCGTCATGCTCGAGGACAATGGTATCGGCATCGAAGACCGTCATCATCCGGAAGTATTTAATCTATTCACCCGTGCAACGCAGCAAAATGTAGGTACTGGTTTAGGTCTGTACATGGTCAAAGAGGCAGTGGAGCAATTGGGCGGAAAGGTTGAATTGGAATCTATTTTGAATGAAGGAACTACAGTGAGAGTAGTGCTTCCTTCTTTGAATTCGTAATTCTTGCTGGCCTTTTGGCCATGAAAGCCTATCTTTGTTGCGATAATTTTTTCCAACAAAAAACACATATTATGATTAATCCTTGGCATGATGTAAACATCGGTAAAGGCGCTCCCGAACAGGTAATGGGCGTAGTGGAAATCCCCAAAGGAAGTAAAGGGAAATACGAACTACACAAAAAGTCCGGAATGCTAATGCTCGATAGAGTTCTCTTTTCCGCTGTTCATTATCCGGCAAATTATGGTTTTATTCCACAGACCTATTGTGAGGACCATGACCCCTTGGATATCCTGATTATTTCTCAGATTGATATTCCTTCCATGTGCTTGGTGGAGGCAAAAGTGATCGGAGTGATGCGAATGGTAGATGGAGGAGAAGCGGATGATAAAATCATCGCAGTAGCTGCGGGAGACCAATCTGTGAATTATATCAATGACATCGATGAGCTTCCTCCGCATTTGATGAAGGAGGTACACCGATTCTTTGAGGATTACAAAAAGCTTGAAAACAAGGAAGTGAAAGTGGAGGACTTCTTAGGAAAAGAAGATGCGATCCGAATTATCAATGAAAGTATTGAACTTTACGATAAGCATTTTCGAAATCAACGATAACCAAAGGCCTGAGCAATCAGGCTTTTTTGTTTTTAATCTCTTTTTTAGCTGCTTTTTTACGAAGGTATTTGACCAGTTCACTGTAGGCCTCATGCTCATGATTGGAGATACTAATAGATTGCTGATCTGAGAATGCCACAGTCATTTGTCTGAATTCTTTTTTGTTCGCTACCACCACTTCTTCTTCCCAAACCAGAATATCGCTGACAGGATAGGCTTTCTGAAAGCCTCTAAGTGGTAGCTTCACGATGATTTGATCCCTACCGGCAGTGATGAATCGAAAGCCTGCCATCATTTTCACCAAAAGCATCAGCAGAACCAACGTGATCAAAGAAGCTGCAATCAGGTAAAACCAAAGCCCAAAGCTTCCCTTATAGGCAAAATCCCGTAAAATGAAGATCAAGCCTGTCAGCAAGGCAACTACAATCAGGCTAAGTGAAAAATAGGTGGATATTTTGGGTTTGATGACGATCATGTGTGACTGGCTAGTTCGCTAAGTTTTTGTCTGGCAAAAGTCTCCAATTCTCTGAAAAAAGCGAAAAAAATCACCTCAAATTCATCTTCGTATTCGATCAAAGCCAGATGTGCTTGCTCCATTTTGGAGTCAAATCGGGTACGTTTGGCCATTCCGGTCAGTGAGCGCCGGATACCTTCCACTTCCCCATAATGCAGGAGCCAATTGTCCTTTTGCATCCAATAATACATATTGGCAAAGCGCTCCGGAAAGATGTCCTCGTGACGATCGAGGGTATCGTAGGTTTTTTGGATAAAGTCTTCAACAGTTGAAGCTGAAAATTCTGACCAGTTTTTGATCAAAAAATAATCGAAAAAAACGTCCGTGATGACTGTGGAATAGTGTCCAAATTTGGGGCGGAGGTAGGATTGCCCTGCTTTGACCAAAGGGTGAGAATCGGTGAACAGGTCTATTTCGCGATGGAGAAATATGCCTCGCTTGATTTCCTCCTCGAAGTTTTCGATTTGCCTGCCTTTCACAAAGTCTGCGATAAAATTCCCGACAAGAATTTTTTCTTGATCAAAGGACAGAAAAGCATGTGCTAGAAAATTCATGAGGGATGTAAAAAAAAGGAAACTCTATGGCTTTTGATTAGTTTCGTCCACAAAATACGGATTGATGGACAAAGTCACGGAGGAATTAAGAAAAGGACTGAAACTTTTGAAGCAGGAGTGGCAGGAGGACCTAGCCCAATACAAAAAAAAGTTTTTGAATACTTCTCTGGCAGATAAGAAAAATGAAGGAATTACCTGGCACCCCATTCAGGTCAAAAAAGCCAAAATTGGAATGGGAGAGCGGCTTTTGGTAGAAATTGAAAGACTGGACTCCAGCCAAAACTCTGCCTTTCAGTCCGGAAAATCTGTAGCATTTTTCTCTACCCAAGATGGCTATGCTACTTCTGAAAACCGCGTCAACGGAGTCATCAACCAGGTTAAAAAGGATAGTATGATTGTCACGCTTCAGGCGGATGAGTTGCCGGACTGGATGGATAGCAGCCGTTTGGGTGTGGACTTATTGTTTGATGAGGCCAGCTATCGAGAGATGGAATTTGCTTTGAAAAAAGTGATTTCTCCAGAAAATCAACGACTCAAAGAATTAAGAGAAATTCTGATTGGCGATCGAGCTGCAGCATTTAGTGATCTGTCAAGGAGGGAGTCTGAGCACCTGAATTTTTCCCAAAACCAAGCTTGCCAAAAAATCGCCAATGCAAAGGATGTAGCAATTATCCATGGACCTCCGGGAACCGGAAAAACCACTACCTTGATCAGAGCTATTTCGGAGGCTACTGATAAAGGTCTATCCGTTTTGGTCTGTGCTCCCAGTAATGCTGCGGTGGATTTATTGGTTGAAAAATTGACGGATTCAGGGATTTCAACTTTGCGATTGGGGCATCCAGCCCGAGTGGAGGAAAAGATTCTCAATCAGACTTTAGATGCTAAAACAGCAAATCATGAGTCTTATCGAGACCTGAAAAAGCTTCGAAAAGACATAGCTCAATATCTCAAACTGGCTAAGCAGTACAAGCGAAATTTTGGGCCGGAAGAACGTCGGCAGCGGAAGTTATTATTTGATGAGGTGGGGCGAATCCGTGAAGCAGCTAAGCATCTGGAGGAGTATATTTCCTTCGATATTTTTCAAAAGACGCAGGTCTTTGCCAGCACCTTGGTCGGAGCTTCTTCTCATCACTTGAGAGGGATGAGCTTTGATGTGGTATTTATTGATGAGGCAGCTCAGGGATTGGAAGCGGCAACTTGGATTCCAATCCTGAAGGCTAAAAAGGTGGTTTTTGCTGGTGATCACTTACAACTTCCGCCAACGATCAAATCCTTCGAGGCTGCAAAAGAAGGTTTAGCTATCACGCTTATGGAAAAGGTGATCCAGCGGAAGCCTCAAGTAGCAGAACTGTTGCAGGTGCAATACCGCATGAAAGCCGAAATCATGGGATTTTCCAATGAATATTTCTACGGTGGTAAATTGCTAGCTGCAGAAAATACCAAGCAGCATTTCTTTGAAGATGAATCCATAATAGAATGGATTGATACCGCCGGTGCAGGCTATACTGATCGGCAGGAGGAGGAAAGTCTGAGTACATTTAATCCTGAGGAAGCTTTATTCGCGTGCAAGTATTTGAATGAACTGATCAAGCGAATCGGAATTTCAAAATTCAAGGAAAATGGCTGGACTATCGGTTTGATTGCGCCTTACTCGGCGCAGGTCAGGTACTTACGTTCCTTGATTTTTGAGAGCTTTGATTTTCCCAACCTTAAGGCTTTTGCTGACCTGATTACCATCGATACCGTAGATGGATTTCAGGGGCAGGAGCGGGATTTGATGCTGATTTCTCTGACTCGATCCAATGAGCGGGGAGAGATCGGTTTTTTGGCTGATGAGCGCCGGATGAATGTCGCCCTGACCCGCGCCAAGCGCAAGCTGGTCCTGATCGGAGATAGCAGCACCTTGGCAAGTAACTCCTTCTTCGATTCTTTACTGGGTTATTTTGAAGAAAAAGGAGGATACAGAAGTGTTTGGGAGTTTATGGGTGATTAAATTAAATTAAAATTTAAAAATTGCTGTTAAAGGGAAGTGGTCCGATATTTTGAGCCATTCCTCTGACTCTGATACTTCAATTAATTGAAGGTTCTGATGAAATTTTGAAGAGGCAAAAAGGTAGTCGATATGGTAGCTTGTTTGGCTATTTTTCCTATGAAAAAAAGTTGGTTTGGTTTCTCGTCCTTGGCTTTCTTGGAAATGTTGGTGATATAAACTTTTTATTCCTTTTTCCTCTAAGGTCTTGACAACATCTGAGTGATTCCACCATCTATCCCATTGATCCCAAATTACATTACTGTTGAAATCACCACCAACTATTATCTCTTCAAAATTTGTCATATTGGTTTGAAGATACTTCCAGAATTGGCCTATATACCCAAAATTTGGTGAATTGTTTCTATGGGTCCAGACTCCTAAAAGCTGGAATGACTCATTAACTCTACAAGGGAAAAAATGCTTTACTGTATGGTCTTGAAATACGTTTGACCAATCTAGTTTTTCCAATTGGATCTCGGGTTTGGCAAAGATCCCTAGCCCCTTATTTTTAGTATCTCCAATCCAAAGATGGTTTTTAGCCCAGTCTTTATAATTTGGATTATTTGATTTGTGGGGTTCTTCGCATTCTTGAATGATATAAATATCTGATTCTAGAGTTTCTAAAAAATCAAATTTTTTTCGAAGCGCACCGGCACAATTCCAAGTAGTAATTTTCAAATTTTTCAATTTTCAACTCCTTTTCAATTCCTCGAAATCCTTTCCTGCTGATACACCAAATTCAAGAGACTCAAGACTTCCCCAAAAGCTTCCGTGGATTTCATTTGCTCATCCGAAACTTTCTTGCCCAGTAGTCTGCAAAGCAAAAGTCCATAGACTCCGTTGAGGCAGATTTGGATTTCATTTCCCAGGTCTTTGCCTCCGGCTTCCATTACAGCTTGTAGAATGTAAGGCTTTGCTTTTTGATAGGAATCAAAATAGGTTTTGTCCGTCTTTAAGAGCTTCCAGTGAATTTTCGAGAGTTCCTTTACTAATTTTTGGGTTTCCTCCAGATGCCCCTTCTCCATAATTCTTTCTTTTTCCATTTGATTTCGGAAGTCCTGATACCAATTAAAAATGGACTCCTTTTCCATTTTTTCCACTGGAAAGTGAGCCACGACATACTGTCGGATTTCCTCCAGATTCCCTTGAAAAGAGCGAATTAAATCCTCCTGCTGATAGAGATAGATGATATACTCGGCGATGTTTTGGGACTTTTTTGATTCGGCGATGGATTGCATGAATTAAATTATTTTCGTGGCAAAGTTAAAAGCTAAATGTCAGAGGTCGAAATACAGTGGAAATACGGTTGAAATAAATTCACCTTCGGTGAATGAAATAAAGCTGCCAAGAAGAGTATTTTTGCGTAAAGCCTATTTCGCCGAAGGCTTATTTCATGGAGCGAAGCGATTGTATTTCCACTGTATTTCATCTAAGCTGTATTTCAATTGTATTACTCATAAATTCTCCTTCTTTTTCCCTACTTTTGCGGCACAAATGCTTATGAAAAACATTCGAAATTTCTGTATTATCGCCCACATTGATCATGGGAAGAGTACGTTGGCGGATAGGTTGTTGCAGTTCACCAATACGGTGAGTGATCGGGAGATGCAGGACCAGTTGTTGGATGACATGGATCTGGAGCGCGAGCGGGGGATTACGATCAAGTCGCACGCTATTCAGATGAAATACCCTTACAAGGGGGAGGAATACACCTTCAATTTGATCGATACCCCGGGACACGTGGATTTTTCCTACGAAGTGTCGCGTTCGATCGCAGCTTGTGAAGGAGCACTTTTGATTGTGGATGCTTCGCAAGGTATTGAAGCTCAGACGATTTCTAATTTGTACTTGGCGATGGGCCATGATCTGGAAATCATTCCAGTTCTCAATAAAATTGATCTGCCAGGTGCTGATCCTGAACTTCGAGCTGATGAAATTATCGATTTGATCGGTTGTGATCGGGAAGATATCATTTTGGCCTCCGGCAAAGAGGGAATTGGCATTGAGGATATTTTGAATGCCGTGGTAGAGAAAGTTCCTGCTCCTAAAGGCGACCCGGATGCTCCGTTACAGGCGATGATTTTTGATTCGCATTACAATTCCTTCCGGGGAATTGAAGTAATCTTCCGAATCTTCAATGGAACGCTTCGTAAAGGAGAGAAAATTAAATTTGTCAACACCGGCAGGGAATATGAAGCTGATGAAATCGGTATTTTAGGTTTCAATCAAATCCCTCAGCAAGAAATGGGTGCGGGTACTGTTGGCTATTTGATTTCTGGGATTAAAGTAGCCAAAGAAGTAAAAGTAGGGGATACGATTACCCACACCAAGCGTCCTTGTGACAAAGCCATTCAAGGTTTTGAAAATGTGAAACCGATGGTTTTTGCAGGAATTTATCCGGTAGATACCACCGAGTTTGAGGAGTTGAGAGCTTCTATGGAAAAGTTGCAGCTCAATGATGCATCGCTCGTCTGGGAACCTGAGACTTCTGCGGCCCTAGGCTTTGGATTCCGATGCGGATTCTTGGGAATGCTGCACATGGAGATCGTGCAGGAGCGCTTGGAGCGGGAGTTTGACATGACTGTTATTACAACTGTGCCTTCGGTGCAATTCCGTGCGCTGATGACCAACGATACCTACCAAGTGATCAATGCGCCATCAGATATGCCTGACCCGACTAAGTTCAAGCATATTGAAGAGCCTTTTGTCAAAGCATCCATCATTACCGCCTCGGATTATGTAGGTCCAGTGATTCAGCTTTGTATGGAAAAGCGTGGACAGATCAAGAATCAAGTCTACCTGACTTCCGAGCGGGTAGAATTACAGTTTGACATGCCTTTGGCAGAGATTGTGTTTGACTTTTTCGATAAATTGAAGACGATCTCAAGAGGTTATGCTTCTCTGGATTACGAGTTGAAAGGCTACCAGCCTTCACACATGGTCCGTCTGGATGTCATGCTAAACGGCGAGCCCGTGGATGCCCTTTCGGCAATCGTCCATCGGGACAAGGCCTATGAATGGGGCAAGCGTCTTTGTGAAAAACTGAAGGAATTGGTGCCTCGTCAGATGTTTGAGATTGCCATTCAAGCTGCAATCGGAACGAAGATTATTGCCCGGGAAACTGTAAAAGCCCTTCGTAAAAATGTGTTGGCGAAGTGCTATGGCGGTGATATCTCCCGAAAGCGAAAACTTCTTGAAAAGCAGAAAAAAGGTAAGAAACGCATGAGACAAGTCGGCAATGTAGAGGTACCTCAGGAGGCGTTTATGGCAGTGTTGAAGCTAGATTAGAAGTACGAAGTGCGAGTTCTAAACTTCAGCGTTCGACATTCGATGTTCATCATTCATTATTTATAAATATTGGTTGGTGGGAATATAAAATAAGGCCTGAGATTGCTTGATTGGATACTTGCTATGGAAAGAAAATATGATTTGGAAGAGCGTTTGATAAATTTTGCTGCCTCAATCATTGCTTTCACAGATTCTATGGTCAACTCAAAAGCTGGAAACCATTTAGCAAATCAGCTGCTTCGAAGTGGGACCTCTCCAGCCTTGAATTATGGTGAAGCACAATCTGGAGAATCAAGAAAGGATTTTATCCATAAACTGAAAATTGTCCTCAAAGAGTTAAGAGAAACTAGAGTTGCAATCAAAATAATTGATAAATCCATTTTGCATCTTGATAAGGGAGAAATCATAAAACTCTTAAACGAGTGTAACCAATTGATTTCAATCTTTGTGAAAAGTATAGAAACTGCTGAACGAAATAATAATTAAATATCGAATGATGAACGTCGAATGATGAATTTCGAAGTTCAAAACCTACACACGACCTATGCCTACAATTATCGACGGAAAAAAAACCTCACAAGACATTAAAAATGAAATAGCTGCTCGAGTAGCAGAGATCAAAGCTGAAGGTGGAAAAATTCCTCATCTGGCTGCAATCTTGGTGGGAAATGACGGTGCGAGCCAAACCTACGTGGGCGCCAAAGTGAAAGCATGTCATGAAATAGGTTTTGAGTCTACTTTGGTAAGAATGGAAGACACAGTTTCTGAGGAAGAACTTTTGGCGAAGGTGGAAGAAATCAATGAGAATCCGGATATCGATGGTCTGATTGTACAGCTTCCCTTGCCCAAGCATATTTCCGTTGAAAAGGTAACTGACAAGATCAAACCGGAGAAAGATGTGGATGGCTTTACTCCTGCGAATGTGGGCCGAATGGCATTGAACTGGCCGGCATACGTGGCTGCAACTCCCTATGGAATCGTCGAATTGCTCAAGCGGTACGAAATCGAAACTTCCGGAAAGCACTGCGTGGTAATCGGCCGCAGCCACATTGTGGGTAGTCCCATGAGTATTTTGATGGCTAGAAATGGATATCCAGGGAATGCTACTGTTACCTTGACTCACAGCCGAACCCAAAACTTGAAGGAAATTGCACAAAGTGCTGATATTTTGATAGTGGCCTTAGGTAAGCCTGAGTTTGTTACTGCAGATATGGTAAAGCCTGGTGCAGTCGTCATTGATGTGGGAATTCATAGAGTGGAGGATTCCAGCAAGAAATCCGGATTCAGATTGATCGGAGATGTGAAGTTTGATGAAGTAGCCGAAAAGGCTTCGGCTATTACTCCTGTCCCGGGTGGAGTAGGGCCGATGACCATTGCCTCATTGCTTTACAATACGCTTTTGGCGGCCGAGCGAAAGGTTTACGGTTAAAAATATTTTTGCAAAAGCTAGAAATCTGTTTGCATCGAAGACTTCAGCTTTCTACTTTTGCAGACCCTAACCGCGCACGTGGTGAAACTGGTAGACACGCCATCTTGAGGGGGTGGTGCATTAAGTTGTGTGGAGGTTCGAATCCTCTCGTGCGCACTTCAGGCCTGCAAGCTATAGCAGGCCTTTTTTATTTAAAAATGATTTTTGTTTTCTTCCTTATCACCTTATCCTATGCGGGTATTATCTACCTCGCAGGTCATCCGGCAGAAAGGGCAAGGATCTATCTATCGATTAAAGCTTGGCTTAAAAACCTAATTAAATAATACCTAAGTAATATTTGATAAATGGGTCGCTGATCGTTTAGATTTTTACTTATTTTTCGATTCTTAAAATCAAATCCATGATCAAGAATCTATCCCTGCTTTCGCTTATTTTTGTTTTGACCTGTTCATCTTTAATTGCTCAGGAAGCCCAATTTCCAATCGTTAAGGGTTTTGGAGGTATCTACGAGGTGCCGGAAGCTACCGAACGTCCCGATCCTTCGCTTGAATATAAGATTTTGATAGACCTGATTACAGGTACTGAAACCCCTGAAAATGTCAACCGATATGTAGATAATGTGGCTCGATTGATGAATTTACATGGCTTGGCAGGAGTACCCAAAGAAAGGCTCCATGTCAAAGTAGTGGTCCATGGTGGGGCGATTTTCTCTATTTTGAATAATGAGAATTATAAAGAGCGATATAAAGTAGACAATCCGAACGCTCCTGTATTCGCAGCTTTGAGAGAAGCGGGAGCTGATATTTTAGTTTGTGGACAATCCATGATCTTGCGCGGCCTGAAAAAAGAAGACTTGGTAGAAGGGGTAGAAGTGGCTCATTCTATGCTTACTACGGCCACAACCTACGTTCCTCAAGGCTACGTGATGCTTCGTTTTTGATCTTAGCTAGGACATTGATAAGGAGTAGCGCAGCGAAATGAACTTTTCGGTTCTGAATTCTTTTAAATTGCTGTACCTTTGTATCATCACGCTAACTTATCTCCCGGTCAATGAGTGACGCCATCAAGCATGAATGCGGTATAGCCATGGTCAGGCTCCGCAAATCCCCTCAATATTACATCGATAAATACGGCACGCCTGCTTTTGCTTCTAATAGGATGTACGTTCTTATGCAGAAGCAAATCAATAGAGGTCAAGACGGTGCCGGTGTCGCCAATATCAAAATTAATACTAAACCCGGCACGCGCTACATCAGTCGATATCGCTCGATAGAGCCCTCTGCGGTCAATTATATTTTTGATAAAATCAATAAGAAGTACAAGAAAGCTAAAAAACTTGGAGGACACGATGCACTCAGTGATGCAGATTGGCTGAAAGAAAATATTGCTTTCTCTGGCGAAGTTTGGCTAGGACACTTGCGCTATGGTACGCACGGGGAAAACAGCATTGAGACTTGTCACCCTTTCCTCAAGCAGAATAACTGGCGAAGCCGTAACCTGGTAATGGCTGGAAACTTCAATATGACCAATGTGGAGGAACTGTTTGAAAAGCTAGTTCAATTGGGTCAGCACCCGAAGGAGAAGACCGATACGGTCACGGTGATGGAGAAAATTGGTCACTTTTTGGACGAAGAAAACCAACGGATTTTCGAAAAATACAAGCACCAGTATTCTAATGAACAAGTCACACACCTAATTGAGGATGAATTAGATGTAGGCAGAATTCTACGTCGATCCTGCCGTGATTTTGACGGAGGTTATGCGATGGCTGGAATGATAGGAAATGGTTCGAGCTTTGTTGTTCGTGATCCTTCCGGAATCAGGCCAGCATATTATTACGCCGATGATGAAATTATCGTAGTAGCCTCCGAAAAGCCTGCGATCAAATCTGCTTTTGATATTGATTTTAAGGAGATTAAGGAAATTCAGCCGGGTCATGCCTTGGTGATCAATAAGGATGGAAGCTACTCAGAAGAGGAAATTATGCCTGCCAGAGAAAAGAAATCCTGTTCATTCGAGCGGATCTATTTTTCTCGTGGTACCGATCCAAATATTTATCAGGAGCGGAAAAATTTAGGAAAAGCACTCATTCCTCAAATATTGAAAGCTATTGATTTCGATCTGAAGAATACCGTATTTTCTTACATTCCAAATACAGCTGAAACAGCCTTTTTGGGTATGATCGAAGGTTTAGAAGATTATCTGGTTGCCAAGCGTAAAGAGGTCTTTTTGGAAGGAAAACCTCACATGGGTGATTTGGAAGAATTGCTCAATTTCCGGCCAAGAGTCGAAAAACTTGTTAGCAAGGATGTCAAGCTTCGAACTTTTATCACCAATGACGATGATCGAGATGTGATGGTGAGTTCGGTGTATGACACGACCTATGAAGTAGTCAGACCGGGTGTAGATACCCTTGTGGTGATTGATGATAGTATCGTTAGAGGTACCACTTTGGAGAAGAGTATTTTGACTACGCTCGACAAACTCAATCCCAAGCGGATTGTAATCGTTTCTTCTGCTCCTCAGATCCGTTTCCCTGATTGCTACGGGATCGATATGTCTCGAATGAAAGAATTCATTGCCTTCCGTGCCGCTTTGGCTTTGCTAAAGGAACGCAAAATGGAGAATATTTTGGATGAGACATATGAGGCTTGTATAGCTAATCCAAGCTCCTTAGAGAACTATGTGAAGAAGGTCTATGAGAATTTTACCGATCAAGAGATATCTGACAAGATCGCCGAAATCGTAACCTCACCAGAAATCAAAGCGGAAGTTCGGGTGATTTATCAGACGGTTGAATCCTTACATCATTGCATTCCTGATCACGTTGGGGACTGGTACTTTACTGGCGATTATCCGACAAGTGGTGGTACTCGAGTTGTAAACCGGTCATTTGCAAACTTTATGGAAGGAAAAACCATCCGGGCATACTAGTTCGATAAGAATCTTAAATTTCAAGCGCAGCGTCTTCGTTGCGCTTTTTTTATCTTGTATTTTAGCTCAATTAACTGATATAAATAGAATATATGGACGTTTCATTACTCAAAGATGTATGCGAAATAGCCGGAGCACCGGGATTTGAAAAACGGATTAGAGACCTAATTATCGAATTGGTAAAGCCTTATGCCGATGAGATCAAAACCGATAATTTGGGAAATGTCATCGCAGTCAAAAAAGGACAAAGAAACCCTGATGGTAAGCGGGTGATGGTAGCAGCGCACATGGATGAGATTGGTTTTATTGTGACTCATATCGATGAAAATGGATTTCTGCGGTTCCATACCCTCGGTGGGTTTGATCCCAAGACTTTGACAGCACAGCGAGTGATAGTACATGGGAAGAAAGACCTAATCGGTGTGATGGGAAGTAAGCCTATTCATGTAATGAGTCAGGAAGAGCGAAATAAACTTCCAAAGACTACTGATTTTTTCATTGATCTAGGCATGCCCAAGGAGGAAGTCGAAAAGTATATTTCTATCGGTGACCCCGTGACCCGCGATCGAGAATTGATCGAAATGGGTGATTGTGTTAACTGCAAATCGATCGACAATCGAGTAGCGGTTTTTATCCTAATTGAAGCCCTCAAGAATTTGAAAAGCCCCGCTTATGATGTCTTTGCTACTTTCACGGTACAGGAAGAAGTGGGAATACGAGGAGCCAATGTGGCAGCTCATAGTATCAATCCGGATTTTGGGATTGCTTTAGATACCACTATCGCTTTTGATGTGCCAGGTGCACAAGCTCATGAAAAAGTGACGGAACTAGGAAAGGGTACAGCTATCAAAATCATGGACGCGATGACTATCTGTGATTATCGGATGGTGGCTTTTATGAAGCAAATTGCAGATCAAGAAAAAATCACTTGGCAACCCGAGATTCTTACTGCTGGCGGGACAGATACCGCAGGAGTACAGCGAATGGGTAAGCAAGGAGCGATTGCCGGTGCTATTTCTATTCCAACCCGACACCTTCATCAGGTGATCGAGATGGCGCACAAATCGGATATTCAAGGATCGATCGATCTATTGGTCGCTTGTTTGGAAAAAGTAGATACTTACGATTGGAGTCACTGAAAGGGTAATCAGTCAATTGATAAAATGATGAATCTTCAAAAGAGGCCTTAATGTAAAGGCCTTTTTTTGATCATTCCGCCTTTGGTATCCTTGATGGGATACTGAATGACGAAAGCCTTTGGGTCGATTTTGTCGATTTCAGTCAATACGCGTGTAACTTCTAATCGGGTGACTACGCAAAAAAGTACATTTCGATCAGGGTTTTTAGCTTTTTCACCAAATCCGCCGTCGGCTTTAAATGCTGTCACTCCCCGGCCAAGATCGTAAGTGATTTTTTCTTTGATCGCATCTGAGTAATTAGAGACAATCATCACCCCGAGATATTCTTCCACACCATTGATAAGGAAATCGACGGTTCTTGACGCAGCAAAATAGGTCAGCATGGAATACATGGCTGTTTCAAGCCCCACCAGAATAGCGGCTACTAAAAAAAGGCAAACATTAAAAACAGTGATAAAATCTCCTACAGTAAGACTTGACTTTCGGGAAACCTGAATAGCCAATACCTCTGTACCATCAATGACGGCTCCTCCCCGTATCGAAAAGCCAATTCCACTTCCTAAGAAAAAGCCCCCAAAAACAGCAATTAAGAGTTTGTCGGCTGTGATTGTAGGTAGTTCGATGTAGTGAACAAGCAGTGCTAGAGCAAAAATGGCAAAGGTACTTTTGATTGCAAACCTTAGATTCAACTGTTTGTATCCCAGATAAATAAAAGGAATGTTTACTAAAACGATTAGGACAGAAAGGTCAAGTGGAGTGAGAATTTCCATCAACAGCGAAACTCCCATAGCCCCACCATCAAAAAATCCATTTGGAAGTAAAAACCCTTTTAAACCAATGCTGGCCATCACCACACCTATTCCAATAAATAAGATGTCTTTTACCTGTCTCCACAAAGTGACACGCCTTACCCAGGCATTGTCAGGTATATTTAGAATTCCCCTAACCATATGCAAAAATACTGATAATTAATGAGGGTTGGTTCAATTTGCTACAACGGCACCCTTTTCCGGCATTTCAAAAAGATCATCATCAAGAGCATCCTCTGTCAGTACAACATCTGCGAAACTGACCTGATATCGTATCCTGCCTGTGGAATCACCTTCTAATGTGTAGCCTGTCAGAACTCTTGGAAATACCAATCCTCCTGCATCCCGATAGTCCTCGTATTTAAGGGCATTTAGGGTAGGTTCTGGACTATCAAAAAACGTAACTGTATAGAGCACCCATTCCAATTGATGGGTTTCTGGGTCAGCTAACATGTAGTATTGGTCATCAGGGCTATCTCCTTTATCACTGGCAAAGCTTACACTGTAGGTTTCATAGCTTTTGCCATTTAAGGTGCGATCTTCGATCTTCTCCACGCTCACTCCAGGATCTGTGAAAATGTAGGGAATGCTAAAAAAGTAGAAATATAGATTATGATAGAATCTTACGGAAGGCCCCCCAAAAGCTTGTCTGTTGGGGCTAATCCAGACTTTTTGCCCATCAAAGCCTATTTGAAAATTTTGAGCATCGATTCTACCTTTTCTCGAATCCAAATTGAAAAAGTGATTCTCTTGAGTCAAATTCGTTTCATGAAACATGGTGTAAGAAAAGGCTTCTGCATCAAGCCATCGGCTCCAATCTCCATGTGCATCTAGCACTCGTTTGAAATCCTCAGGTTGATTAGCCCGTGGATCTGGTTCCTTTTCTGTGCAGGCAAATATTGAGAGTAGAAGCAGTATAAAGTAAGAGTTTTTCATGATTGGTGGTGATTTCGGCCTCAAGTTAAAAAAATGCCAATCATTTCATCTGTTTATAACTTGATTTTTAGCGGTCAGATGCAATGCCCTACCCCGATGTATCGAGGCATCTCCCCGTGTGCGAAGCAATTCTCATGGGCATTTCCTTTTTTTCAATTTGAAGTCTTTCTATGACCATTCAAATATTTTTTAGAATCAATCTTAATAATCTTAATTTTTCCTTTTAATTTTGACCAAATCTAAATAAGGATAAAGAATGGCAGCCACAAATCCCCTTTGGAAAAAAGTCCGCAAACTCTTCAATGATATTCACCTTTACGCAGGTCTGATTTCTGGATTAGTTGTCATCCTTGTTTGTCTTAGCGGGACGATTTATGTCTACAATACTGAGATCAAAGAGTGGGCAGATTCAGAGCGGTATTTTGTGGAAGAAGAGGGGAGTAGACTTTCTTTGGATGAATTGAGAAGTAAGGTTGAGTCTCAAATTGGCGGTGAAGTCACTTCTGTTTTTGTGAGTGAAGATCCAAGCCGAACCGTGCAGTTTAGCTTATTGAAAGAGGGTGAAAAAGGTCGGGGTACTACCTTTTTTGTCAACCCTTACTCTGGCGAAGTCGTTGCAGATAATTCGGAGCGAACAGCAGCAGAAGAATTTATGAGTATGCAGTTTTCACTGCATCGATGGTTGTTGATCGACCGAATTGAAGAGCCTTTGCTAGAAAGCATGAGCAATCGGGAGCTAGGCCGTTTGATCAATGGAATAGCCACTTCTTTATTTTTATTAGGGGTATTAACAGGAATGGTAATTTGGGTACCCCAAAAGGTCAATAGCTGGCGTCAAGGTCTCAAAGTGAAATGGTCAGGAAACTGGAAGCGGGTGAATCATGACTTGCACAACACCTTGGCATTTTATTCCCTAATCGCTTTGTTTATCATGTCTGCAACGGGATTGTTCTGGTCATTTCAATGGTACCGAGAAGGTTGGCAGAAGACGTGGGACACTTATCAGCCACCTAAAGAAGAGCAAAAAGGAGAGGAGGCCATTGAGATAGTTCCTGGACCGGCTCTTCAGTTTTCTTTAGATAAGGCGTTAGCAAAAGTAAATGAAACCCTTCCTTACAGCGGAAACAGCAGAATCAGCCTTCCGAAGGACGACTCCGAATCCATCAGTATCAGTAAATACCGAACGGGTTTTTTTGCCAGATCAGGGTCGGATCAACTGCAACTTGATCAGGCTAGTTTAGTGGTGAAGGAAAGCAAGCTTTTCTCAGATATGACTGTCAGACAGCAAATTGGCCGCTCGGTGAAAAGCCTACACACAGGAGAGATTTTTGGCACCTTTACAAAGTTTCTTTGGTTTGTCGCTTGCTTGATCGCTACTTCTCTTCCTATCACCGGGACGTTGATTTGGTGGAATAAGTGGAAAAAGAAAAAGCCAAGTAGCAAAAAGAAAAATGTCAAGGAAAGACAGGTGGAAATGGCTTAATTTTCAAATGCAGTGAGTTTCTTGATTTTTTAAGGAAACTTTAAAGAAGAAAACCTGCATTTTTCCTAAAAATCCCGAAATTTTGGCTCATGAGAATTCTCATTGTAGAAGACGAGCCGGGTATATCTAATTTTCTTAAGCAGGGTCTTGAGGAGGAAAACTTTGCTGTAGACATTTCTGATAATGGAAGAGATGGTCTGAATTTAGCCCTTACTGGGGAATATGATCTACTATTGCTCGACTGGATGGTGCCTGGAATTAGTGGAATAGAGTTGACTAGGCAGTTTCGAAAGGAATTCAGCTCCACGCCAATTATATTCCTCACGGCCAAGGATACGGTGGATGAGACCGTTTTTGGCTTGCAGGCAGGTGCGAATGATTACATCAAAAAGCCATTTCACTTTCAGGAGCTGCTGGAAAGAATTAGAGTACAGCTAAGAAAAGTAAATCAAGAGCCTGAGGTTTTGACTTTGGGGCCTTTTCGTTTAGAACCATTGAGTTTTAAGCTTTTCAAAGAAGAAAAAGAAATTCCCCTGACTCAGAAGGAGTTTGCCTTATTGGAGTTTTTGATCCGAAATAAAAATACGGTTTGTAGGCGAACTCGAATCATTGAGTCGGTTTGGGATATCCATTTTGAATACAACACCGGTGTGATTGATGTCTTTATCAATTCACTTCGGAAAAAACTGGGCATTACGAAGGATCAGGACTACATACAGACGATCCGTGGGGTAGGATATATGGCTAAAGAATAGATAATGAGTGTTTCCTACAAAAAACAGCTTTCCCGCAGACTCACACTTTTAGTGGCTGGTATTTTTTTGGTGGTTTTTGGGGTGATCTATGGGGTGGTCTACGTCACGGTGATTTCAAGCATAGATCGTGAGCTACGGCTAGAGACGGATGAGCATAAGGATCAGATTTTCATCGTCAACGGTGAGATTCGCTTTCTTCACAAAAATGAATGGAGTGAAATGGAGCATAGTCAGATCCAGCTGAATCCGATTTTTATTGAGATTGTAGATCCAGAGGGGAAAAGTATGGATCGATCTCCTAACCTGAGGGATAATCATCTTGAATTTTTCCCCGACCGAGCTAATTCGGGGCAGGCTTGGACTCTAAAAGCAGGCTCTCGCTATCTGCGTCAGATGCAAATCCCGCTACGGAATGCAGGGAAAATGGAAGGCTTTCTTTTGGTAGCTCAATCTTTTGATGATGCACAAGCCCTTTTTACCAAGTTGAGGTGGATTCTTTTAATTCTTTTCCCGATTGTACTTATGATTGTGTATTGGATGATGCGCGATCAGGCAAATCGGACTGTCCGGCCTATTCAGCAGCTTATTCGCAAAGCCAATCAGGTAACTCAAAGTAATTTGAGCGAACGAATTCAGTCCCCTGGCAATCAAGAGGAAATCACCCAGCTTACGCATGCCATTAATGATCTTTTGGGCCGATTGGAGAAGGCCATAAAACGAGAGCAGCAATTCACCTCAGATGCTTCTCATGAGCTACGAACTCCCCTCTCGGTGCTCCGAGGTACCTTGGAGGTGATGATCCGCAAGCCACGCACTCCTGAAGAATATGAGCAAAAGATCGAATTAGCTCTTCAAAGTATCGATCGGATGACAGGAACAATCGAGCAATTATTGGCTCTTGCACGTGTAGAAAGCGGGCAATCCATTGTGCTGGAAGAGCTTGATTTGCTATCTTTTTCAGAAGAAGTAATAAGTAGAAAATCAGAATCAACACGGAAGAGGATTGAATTTGTTTCTCAGCTTGGTCATCCAGTATTTGTTTTGACAAATGAGAAATCGCTACAGATAATTTTAGACAACTTACTGGACAATGCTTTCAAATACGCTGGAGACTCAGCTCCCCTTTTCTTGGAAGTTGGAAAAAATGATAAAGAGGTCTATCTGAAAGTTTCAGACCATGGAGTCGGAATTTCTTCAGAAGACTTACCGTATATTTTTGACCCATTTTTTAGAGCAAAATCCAGTCATGGATCAAAAAAAACTGGAGCCGGGTTGGGGCTAGCCATCGTCAAAAAACTTTGTGATGAGTTGAAAATCCGACTTTCCGTAGAAAGCCAAGCTGGGAAAGGGACCTCGTTTAAGCTTTCCTGGTAAAATCTTAAGAGAATCTTAAGAAAGCCCTAAAAAACACCTAAGAGTTCTGAGGTTTCTTTGTGTCAAAAGAAACCCACATTATGCTTGATTCGATTATTCGATGGAGTTTAGCCAATAAATTACTAATCGGCATTTTTACTATTATATGGATTGGATTTGGGACCTATTCCCTTACGAATATTCCCATTGGAGCTGTCCCCGATGTTACGAATAATCAAGTCCAAATAATCACTACTTCCCGAAATCTAGCCACTGAAGATGTAGAAAAATATCTTACTTACCCAGTCGAATTGGAAATGGCCAATTTACCAGGGGTAAAAGAGATTCGATCTGTATCCAAGTTTGGTCTGTCTGTAGTAACTATTGTATTTGAGGATGATTTAGGTACATACCTACCCCGACAGCTTATCGCAGAGCGCCTCAAAATTGCTGAAGAAAATATCCCCGCAGGTTTTGGTAGTCCTACCATGGGACCTATTTCTACAGGTCTGGGAGAAATCTATCAATACATCATCGATGTAAAACCTGGGTATGAAAGCAAGTATTCGATTACGGATTTGAGAACAATCCAAGATTGGGTGGTCAAACGTCAGCTAGCAGGGATCGACGGTGTCATTGAAGTCAATACTTGGGGAGGTTTCTTGAAGCAATATGAGGTAGCGATTAATCCTGAGCGACTTAGAGCGATGGACATAAGCATAACTGAGGTATTCACTGCCCTTGAAAAAAACAACTCCATAGCAGGTGGAGGATATATCGAGAAAAACAACCAAAGCTTCTTCATCCGCGGTGAAGGATTAACAGGCTCACTGGAGGATATCGGCCAAATCGTTGTGACTACTCGATCAGGATCTCCCATATTCATTAGGGATATTGCCTCTGTAGGGTTCGGAGCTGCCAATCGATTTGGTGCAATTACTGCCAACGGAGAAGGGGAAAAGGTTCTGGGGCAGATCATGATGCTAAAAGGAGCTGACTCTAAGCGAACCATCGATCGTGTGCGTGAGCGAATTTCCCAGATAGAAAGTTCTTTGCCTGAGGGCATTTATATCAATGGATTTTTGGATAGATCTGAGCTCATAGGGCGGACTACTTTTACAATAAGCGAAAACCTCATTTTAGGTTGTTTGATAGTCATCTTTGTCGTAGTCCTTCTTTTGGGTAATATTCGGTCGGGCTTGGTCGTGGCTTCCGTCATTCCACTTAGTTTGCTTTTCGCGCTTTCCCTCATGTATATTTTTGGGGTTGATGCCAATTTGATGAGCTTAGGAGCGATTGATTTTGGGATAATCATCGACGGTGCAGTGATCATCGTCGAATACATTGCCTATCAATTTACCAAATCTTCCGATGAGCTTTTAGGGTTAAATAAAGTACAGCGGATAGCGAAGAGGGATGATATTTCATTCAAAGGAGCATCCAAGATGATGCATTCTGCCATTTTTGGGCAGATAATTATCATTATAGTATTTATTCCGATTTTATCTCTTTCTGGTGTAGAAGGTAAAATGTTCCGACCGATGGCAGAGGTATTTAGCTTTGCACTGGTAGGGGCTATGATATTGGGATTGACATACGTTCCAGTTGCTTCCTCCTTATTCTTGAAGGCTGACAAGCAGGGTCCAAAAAATATATCTGTTCGGTTAATTAAAGCAATTAACAAGGCCTATGAACCATCCCTTCGCTGGGCTTTGAATCATACAAAGGTAGTTTTGGTTGCTGCAGGAGGTATTTTGATTTCGGCTGTTTTGATTTTTTCCTCCATGGGATCAGAGTTTGTCCCGACTCTTGATGAGGGTGATTTTGTGATACAGCCAGTTTTAAAGACTGGAACTTCTCTCAGTAGTACTGTAGAAACGATTACCAGCATTGAAAATATTTTGTTGGACTTTCCCGAGGTCAAGCAGGTGGTGACACGAATTGGTGCTGCAGAGATTCCCACTGATCCCATGTCTATGGAAGAAAGTGATGTAATCGTGACCCTCCATCCGCCTAGCGAGTGGACTACCGTGGAATCAAAAGATGAATTGGCAGATAAATTCAAGGAAGCTCTGGAGATTATTCCTGGACTTGATTATGAGTTTACCCAGCCGATAGAGATGCGCTTCAATGAGTTAATTACCGGAGTCCGTGCTGATTTGGCTATTAAGGTCTTTGGGGAAGATTTAGACGAGCTTTTGCGCTTAGGAGAGGAGATTGAAAGTGCGATTCAAAATGTCGATGGTGCTGCTGATATCATCATGGAAAAAGTAGACGGTTTGCCACAGATGAAAATAGAATATGATCGATCTAAAATTGCCAAATATGGACTCAATATTTCTGACTTGAATTCTCTTGTTACCATGGGCTTTGCAGGGGAGGTGGCAGGTACTGTTTTCGAAGGAGAAAAGCAGTTTGATTTGGTAGTGCGTTTTGACGAGGATCATCGAAAAAACCTTCAAAGTCTGGAAAATACTACCGTGAAATTGGAAGATGGTAGTTCTGTTCCTTTTTCGGAATTAGCTGATATTTCCTACACGAAAGGTCCGGCTAAAATATCAAGAGATAATACCCAAAGGAGAGTGGTGGTCAGTGTGAATGTCCGTAATCGAGATCTACAATCAGTAGTAGATGATATTCAACAAATTATCAATCAAAAAATCAATCTACCCGAAGGATATCGAGTAGATTATGGGGGGCAGTTTGAAAATCTTCAGCAAGCTAGGTCAAGACTTTTGATTGCTGTACCAGTAGCTCTGATTTTGATTTTTATCCTGCTGTATTTTGCCTTTTCTTCCGCTAAAGATGCCTTAATGATTTACTCTGCCATCCCGCTTTCAGCAATAGGAGGAGTATTCCTGCTTTGGTTCCGGGATATGCCATTTAGTATTTCTGCAGGGGTAGGTTTTATTGCCCTCTTTGGTATAGCGGTCTTGAATGGGATCGTGTTGATAGAGCACTTCAAATCATTGGAGACCAAATTCACATCAATAAAAGACTTGGTTGTTTTTGGAGCTAAAGAAAGACTCCGTCCCGTCCTCCTGACTGCTTCAGCTGCGGCTCTAGGGTTTTTACCGATGGCTATTTCATCATCTGCTGGTGCAGAGGTTCAGAGACCATTGGCCACAGTGGTAGTAGGAGGCTTGGTTTCAGCGACAGTATTGACTTTAATCGTATTACCGGTCTTATATACGCTATTCCATGAGAAGCAATTGGGACTCAAATGGTCATCTAAGCCTTTGGTTATGCTTTTCATTTTGATGTCATGGGCTGTAAAACCTTCTTTTGGCCAAGAGCAGGAAAAACTAGGCTTGGAGGAGGCACTTTCCATAGCCATTTCTCAAAATATAGACCTTCAGGCTTCCAGGAAAATGCTAGAGCGATCGGAGTCTCAGGTAGGGGCAGGTTGGAATATCGGAAAGACCCAGGTTTCCTATGGTTGGGATGAAAATGATATTGCCGAAAACGGAGTCTACAACCGTGTGTGGCGAGTGCAGCAGCAACTGGAATTTCCTTCAGTATATGCAGCAAGGACAGCAGTCTTGAAAGCCGAACTGGAGCGAAGTCAGTCAGAATATCTTTTGCGTGAAAGACAAGTCAAAAAGGAGGTTTCAGCAGCCTACCTCAAATCATTTTATGCCCGAGAACGAATCTATAATTTGGTTTATCTGGACAGTATTTATGGGCAGTTTGCGAAAGCCTCTGCACGTCGTTTTGAGTTGGGAGAGAGTAATCTACTGGAGAAGCTTACCGCAGAAAGCAAGGAACAGGAACTTTCGATACGACTGAATGCAGCCCGTCGGGATTATGAATCTTCACTGATAGAATTGAGGAGGTTACTTTTCGTGGAGGACAGCCTAGTTCTTGCCGACGAGGAGCCTTTGTTGAGTTTGCAACAAAATGACGAAATAACTCATCCCCTGACTTTGATGCTGGAAGCTGAAATCCGAAAGGCTGATTTTCAGGTCAAGGAGGCGAGAAGGAGTTTTTTGCCTGACCTGAGTCTGGAAGTTTTCAATGGGAGTAATCCTGGGATCAATGCGCAGAATTACCCTGGATTTCAAGCGGGCGTTTCCATTCCCCTATTTTTTGGATCAAATAAATCCAAATTGAATGCGGCTTCATTCTTCCAGGAGGAAATTCAACTCCAATCTCAGGCTGTGACTCAATCATTAAATGCACGAAGTGAGCAGCTGGAAAATGAAATATCCAAAAACCGCTCGACTTTAGATTATTATGAGGAGGAGGGACTTAGCCTTGCCGAGCAATTAGAAACACAGGCTACCCGATCTTTCCAGGAAGGTGAAATAGACTTCCTGCAGCTAGTACAACTCCTCGAAAATTCCCGGAATATCCGACTTCAATACTTACAAAGTAAGCTGGACTATCAGCTTGCTAAGCTCGAACTCATTTACTTGACGATCTGATGAATTTACATTTAAGAAAAATCTCATTTATTCTCTTATTCCTTTTGGCTATATCCTGTCAGAAAAAAGACGATTCGTCTGAAGGAATAGAAGTAGAGGCGGCAGAAGTAGCAGCTTCATCTCAGCTTCAACTTTCTCAAAGCCAGTTTAACGCGTTGAAGATGGAGTGGGGATCCATAGAGACTCGAAATCTATCTGAGCAACTCAGTCTTCAAGGTATGGTGCGTGTACCCACAGAAGGGCGGCAGGACGTTTCTGCCATTTATGGGGGGTATGTTTCTGGCCTTTCTCTAATTGAAGGTGAGTCTATTCGACGTGGTCAGGTTTTGTTTTATCTGGAGAATCCTGAGTTTGTCAATCTTCAGCAATCCTATCTGGAGACCCAAAGTCAGATGGACTATTTGAAAGCGGAGTATGATCGTCAACAGACCTTGTATTCCGAGCAGATCTCTGCACAAAAAAACTTCCTGAAAGCTGAGGCTGATTTTCGGACAGCTGAGGCCAAATTGGCTGGTTTGGAGCAGCAGCTCTTACTGCTCAATATTGACCCAACAGCGCTTGAACCGGGAAAAATTCGCTCAAAAATCCCAGTTTATTCCCCCATCAATGGCTTTGTGGAAAGTATTCATGCAGTGCCGGGAAGTTATCTCAATGCCACAGATAAAGCACTGACTTTATTGAACCGAGATCACCTGCATGTAGAGCTAATTGTGTATGAGAAGGATGCTAGGAAATTGAAAATTGGCCAAAAAGTAACGGTTTCAATCCCTGATTTGAAGGAAGATCAGATCCTGGCAGAGGTCTATGTCATCAGTCAATCTATCAATTCGGAAAGACAAGTAATGGTGCACGCTCATTTGGTAGACGAAAGCATGGAAAAACACTTAGTACCGGGGATGTACTTGGAGGCAAAGTTAGATTTGGAGGATAGACCATCAAAGGTAGTCCCGGAAAGTGCTGTAGTAGAGGTAGATGGCTTGAATTATATTTTGATTCAAAGTGGAAAAACGGAAACCGGCTACCTCTTGGATAAAGTAGAAGTTCAAATAACGGGAAGCCAAGAGGGATATTTGGCGATTAAACCTGCCATTGATTTGGATGAAAGTGCAGTTATTTTGGCCAAAGGGGCGTTTGGGTTGATTTAATGATTCTAATCTAGTTGAAATCTGATTTAAATTTCCAATTTTTAATGTATAGTATTTATATACTTTTTTAGACAATGATTTTTTAAAAATTTATAAACATTGGGCTCTTTGTTAAGCTCTTTTTACTTATTAAAAACTGCTTTATTTTAATTCAAATGGCTATTTTGGTGCTTTTAACTTTGAGGTAATTCATTTTTTGATAATGCTAAATTAAAGTCTGAGAGTTTTGTAAAGTTTAGCTTTGGTAAAATTTCTAACCAAAACTTTTACCTATTAAAAATCTTTACAAACCATGACTGCTAATCAAAGCATTTGGAGAGGATTAATGACATTGATGATGTTATTTGTTCTCAATTTTTCCTCCGCCCAGCAAGCGAGGATCACAGGAAAAGTAAGCGATCCAAACAATCAGCCTCTACCAGGGGCAACTGTTTTGGTCAAAGGAACAACCCGTGGAACTGTCACGGATGTGGATGGAAGCTATGCAATTGAGGCATCTGCCCAAGATGTGCTCGTCTTTTCATTTGTAGGCTTCGAGACTCTCGAAAGAACCGTGGGTAATTCTACGATAATTGACATCACACTCTCTGAGGGTGTCGCCCTCACTGAAGTAGTTGTAACTGCCCTAGGAGTGGAGCGGGAGACAAAAGCTCTTGGCTACTCTGTGCAGGAAGTGCAAGGAGATCAGTTTACGGAAGCGAGAGAGACCAATGTGATTAATTCTCTTAGCGGAAGAGTTGCAGGGGTTCAAATTACAAATGGTACTTCAGGCCTTGGAGGTTCTACACGGGTGACAATTCGGGGGGAATCTTCTTTGAATATCAATGCCAATCAGCCGCTCTTCGTTGTTGATGGTATTCCGATTTCAAATAATGTTGTTGGTTCGTCGGGCTCTGGAAATCAGGAAGTAGACTATGGAAATGCCGCCGGTGAGATCAACCCGGATGATATCGCGTCCATGACGGTCTTGAAGGGTCCTGCCGCGGCAGCCTTGTATGGTAGCCGTGCAGCGAATGGCGCGATTTTGATTACAACCAAAAACGAAAAAGGTAAAAAAGGCCTTGGAGTTACCATTAATTCCAACACAACTTTTGACAATCCTTTAGTATTGCCTCAATGGCAAGATAAATATGGTCAGGGTAATAACGGCCAATTTGAATTTGTCAATGGTGCCGGAGCTGGTATTGCTGATGGAGTGGATGAAAGCTGGGGACCTGAAATGGACACCGGCTTGCTTATTCCGCAATTTGATTCACCCCGATCTGTTCCGGGTTTTAGAGGAGGAGATTTGAATGCTCCTGCGGGAAGTACGATTACCCCAACGCCATGGGTCTCTCAGCCGGATAACATAAATGACTTTTTCCAGACAGGTGTGACGCTTTCAAATAACGTCTCTATTGCAGGAGCTAATGATAATGCCAATGTCCGTCTTTCTTGGACCAATCTGAATCAAAAAGGAATTGTGCCCAATACAGATTTGAAGCGAAATACTATCGCTCTAAATGGGGGGATCAATGTGACAGATAAGCTCTCTGTAAATGCAGCTGTCAACTATCAAAATACCAATAGTGGCAACAGACCTAATATCAGCTACGGTACGGAGAACTTAATGTATCTGTGGATTTGGTACGGTAGACAACTTCGTACTCAAAACCTGCGGGATTACTGGATGCCTGGATTGGAAGGGGTGCAGCAGTTTAATTACAACTATAACTACCATGATAACCCTTATTTCAATGTTTATGAAAACACCAACGGACAGGACAAAGGGAGGATATTTGGGAATATCATGGTGAATTACAAATTTACTGACAAGTTGAGTTTGATGCTTCGTACTGGTCTGGATACCTACAATGAATTGAGGGACAGACGAAGAGCATTTAGTACTCAGCGGTTTCCTAGAGGTAATTACAGAGAGGATGCAGTATCTTTTTCTGAGCAGAATTCTGATTTTCTCTTGACTTATTCTGAGACCACCAAGCCGGTTTGGTCCTACAGTATCGCACTAGGTGGTAACCAAATGCGACAGGAAAACAGATTTCAGCAAACCATTGCTCCACAATTGTTGATTCCTGGTATTTACAACTTCACCAATACAGCTGTGAATCTTCAGGTCAATCAGTTCAATTCAGAAAAGCGAATTAATTCACTTTATGGATTCGGGCAGATTGGTTTCAAGAATATTTTGTTCCTCGATATCACTGGTAGAAATGACTGGTCATCCACACTACCTGTAGAAAGTAATTCTTACTTCTATCCATCAGCGACTTTAAGCGCGATCATATCAGATATGATTACACTGCCGAGTGCTATTTCCTTCTTGAAGGTTCGAGGTGCTTATGCAGAAGTAGGTAATGATACAGATCCATTTAGCTTGACTAATGTCTTTAACCCACAGGTAGCTTGGGGATCAGATCAGGCTAAGACAGAATCAAATCGATTGGCCAATGCCAATTTAAAGCCTGAAAGAACAGGGTCCTTTGAAACTGGATTGGATATTCGCTTCATGGAAGGAAGAGTTGGATTGGACTTCACGTATTTTGACAATCGTACCCGTAATCAGATTATACCAATCGAACTGGATATTGCCACTGGTTATGCTTCTCGAATTATTAATGCCGGAGAGATTCAGAATAAAGGGATTGAAGTGGTTTTGAGTGGTGCTCCGGTAGTCTCACAGAATGGCTTCAATTGGAACTTCCTAGCCAACTTTACTAGGACTCGTGGTCGAGTCTTGGAATTGACTGATGGACTGGATGCATACACCCTTACAAGTAGAAATGGCGCAAATATCCAAGCTAGAGTCGGTGAAAGAATGGGGGATATATATGGGGTGGGATTCCTCCGAGTTGAGGATCCCAATAGCCCATTCTTTGGCGAAATCATTCACAACTCTACTGGTACTCCTCTTCGTGACCCTGAGCTGAAGCTTCAAGGAAACTATAATCCTGACTGGATGCTAGGTCTCCAGAATAATTTTAGCTACAAAGGAATATCCCTGGGAGTCCTTTTTGATTATCGTCATGGAGGCATTGTGGTCTCTCGAACCAAAACCATCGGTAGTACCTCCGGTCAGCTTGAAGAAACTCTTTTGGGAAGAGAGAATGGATATGATCTGAGTGTAGAAGGAAACGGGATAGTCAGTCCCGGTGTGGTTCAAAATAGTGATGGATCCTACTCTCCAAATACGGTGAAAATCACATCCAGAAATTGGCACAACCGCTATTACGAACGAAACAATGTAGAAGCTGCCAAATATGATGCTACCTTCTTGAAGCTACGAGAAGTGACGATCGGGTACACTATTCCTCGTTCCGTATTGGGTAGGTTGCCTATCCAGGATGTGAAAGTATCTCTGGTAGGTAGGAATTTAGCCCTGTGGACAGAAAACCCGCATTTTGATCCAGAGACACTTTCTATGTCTGGAGGGACACTTCAGCCTGGCGTAGAAAATATGGCTTTCCCTTCTACTCGAAGTGTTGGCTTCAATATCAATGTCAAATTCTAATTCAGTACTGAAAATCAAAATTTGTAATCATGAATTTTAATAAGAAATATATAACTGCACTGAGCCTCTCTTTTCTTTTGGGCTTGGGAGCTTGTGATCAGGATTTTGAAGAAATCAACATTAATCCTAACAGTCCCGAGACGGTTTCTTCGGCTTTGCTTTTGCCTACGGTGATCCGAAATACGACCAATGAAATAGCTGGTCGCGCATGGGGATATGGAAATGTGGTTATGCAGCAATCTGCCAAAATCCAGTTTACCAACGAGGACCGCTACAACTGGGGTCCTCAGGGAAATCCTTACAGTACCTTTTTCAACTCTCTTAGAGATTTGAACAATGTGATTGAGATTTCTACAGAAGCGGGTCAAAGCAACTATGTGGGGATTGCAAAGGTGATCCGAGCGAACATGTTTTCCTTCATGACTGATGCATACGGTGACCTTCCTTATTCAGAGGCTACTCGCGCTAAGCAGGATATTAATTATCCCAAGTTTGATACCCAGGAAGAAATCTACAATGGTATTTTGGCCGAATTAGAGGAGGCAAATAATCTTTTAGGCTCGACAAATGAAGTTGTCGAAGGTGATATCCTATTTGATGGGGATGTGATGAGATGGAAGAAATTTGCCAACTCCCTCAGGCTTCGAATTCTCATGCGTCTTTCTGATCGTCGCGATCCGTCTGCTGCAATGCAATCTATTCTGAGTAATCCTTCTCAGTCTCCGATCTTTACTTCTAATGAAGATCAGGCAGCCTTACAGTACCTGTCTGATGTTCCTAATCAGCACCCACTTTATACTACCCGTTCGGGTTCTTTTGACGAATATCGACTTTCCGAAAAGATGGAGGGTGTTTTAAAGGATTATAATGATCCACGGCTTTTCGCTTACGCTCAACCCACCAATGATAGTGGTGCAGGCGTGATTGGTGAAATAGAAGACTATCAGGGTGTGCCTAATGGTCTTGCAGATGAAGAGGCTCTCCAGTATTCCCCTTCGGGTGATCCTGCAAAGGGTGGGTCTAATTTTATTTCCAGAATTGGTTTGCTTTGGTCTTGCTCGGCCTGTACTTCGCTGGCAAATCCGCAAGGGTACCAAGCGATCTTAATGAGTTATGCAGAATTGCAATTCATCTTGGCTGAGGCGCGTGAGAGAAATTTCATCTCTACTGGATCTGCGGAGGAATACTACCGAAATGGTATCCAAGCCTCATTTGACTACTATCGAGATCGATACAATTTCGTCAATTTGCCGGAAATCGCTGACAAACTGATGATTGATGAATCTTATTTTGCACAGGATGAGGTTGCCTATGCTGGTTCTACTGAAGATAAGCTTCGCAAAATCGGAACTCAGAAATGGTTGGCTTTATTCTTCACAGGAATGGAAGGTTGGTATGACTGGAGAAGGACTAATTATCCAGAGATCCTGCCAGGCCCAGCAGCTTTCATCAATACCGTTCCCGTTCGATACATGTATCCTTCTTCGGTACAGTCTCTTAATGGAGAAAAATATCAAGAAGTGATCTCCCGTCAGGGTCCGGATGAAATTACTACCCGGGTTTGGTGGGATGTTAATTGATAAGCCACTAACTTAAATCAATCAAGAGCTGCCAGTCTTTTTGCCTGGCAGCTAATTTTAAATTACAATACTATGAGAAAAATAGTCTTTTTGGTTTTGATTATGTCCTTACCGGGGATGGATCTCTTGGCTCAGAAAACCACTCAAACAGAAAACATCATCTTAATCACCTTTGATGGTTTGCGATGGCAGGAGCTCTTTAAGGGAGCAGATTCATTAATGGTGGATGATACGGGACTAATTGATACGCCGGGGTCTCTTTTGGCAGATTACTGGCATTCCGATCCAAAAAAGCGCCGAGAGATGCTGTTCCCATTCTTTTGGGGCACTATAGCCACTGAAGGTCAATTATATGGGAATAGGCATTTTGGTAATAAAGTGGATAATAGTAATAAAATGTGGTTTTCCTATCCTGGATACAATGAGGTTCTTTCTGGCTTTGCGGATGATGACCGCATCAATTCCAATTCGAAAATCAATAATCCAAATGTTACTTTCCTTGAGTATCTCAATCAAATGCCAGAATATAATGGTAAGGTAATGGCTTTCGGTTCCTGGGATGTCTTTCCGTATATAATTCATGAAGAGCGTAGCGGCGTACCAGTCAATGCTGGCTTTGATCTGGCTGAAGGAGATGATCTGACGGATGTAGAAAGAACAGTCAATCGGATACAGCAGGAGATCCGTGGACCTTGGGGTGGAGTTCGTTTAGATCCATTTACCCATCATTTTGCGATGGAAGGTTTGAAAAAGCACAGACCAAAAGTGATGTACATTGCCTATGGAGAGACGGATGATTGGGCACATGGAGGCAAGTATGATCAATATATTTGGTCGGCTCATCAAACTGACGCATACATCAAGGAGATTTGGGATTGGGTTCAATCAGATCCTGAGTATAAAGACAAAACAACCTTAATCATTACTACAGATCATGGACGGGGAATTACGAAAACTTCTTGGAAAAGTCATGGAGCTTCCGTTCCAGAAGGTGGTGAAATTTGGATGATGGCAATAGGACCTGATACTCCGGCTTCAGGTGAAATGAAAATTGAAGGACAGTGGCACTCTGCTCAGGTTGCCAGGACAATTTTCAAACTATTGGGTATGGAATATCCTGATCCTAAAGCAGGAGAAGTCATCGAGGATATGGTCCGATGAAAAGGAATGTATTTATACTTTTAGTAATGATTTCGTCAAGCTGTTTTGAAAAACCAACCTCCCCAACTTATGGGGAGGTGTTTTTTTCGGATGAATCTAAACTCATCTCTTTATTTGAGATGTCCTTCCCTCAAGAGGATACGCTGGTTTTAGATACGGGCTGGCAATACCTGGGAGCTGATTCGATTCCGGGTATGGAACAGCCTATTCCTGAATTTACTTCGGAGGGCGAAGCGGTTACCTTGCCCCATAAATTGGTCCTACCTAATCATTCCCTTTGGTATTCATGGAAAGGTAAGTTAGATAAGGGAGTACTTTTTTTGGATGGAGACGATGGGACTCAACTTTGGGTAAATGGAGAGCGAGTTCCGCGATCTGCTGAAGGGGAATTCTATAGGATTGAGCAGGAAGAAGAGGTTCAGCTTATTGTCAGGGTGATTAATAATGCGGTGTCTGGAGGATTGAAAAAAGCCTTTTGGATGGCTGAATCAAGTTTTTTGAAATGGATGACTGATCGAAAGGAGCTGCTGGATTCGCTATTGCTCAATCGAAAAATTGAGTTGCTTACAGATTCAGGACTCAAGGTTCAACTCTTAGAATTAGACCAGAAGGATCAGGAGAAAGAGTTGGCTGACTACCCCATCATGATGACTGAGCCGATTATTATTCTGGATTCCAAGGGAGAGCCTTTCCTTCGTTGGCAAAGCGAAAAGGGGGGTGAAGCGGTTATTGGTAGAGAATCTGGTGAAAAGTATTCTGTTTCTTCGAAAGATGGAGTCTTTACTCTTCCTATAGAATTTGGTGAAGTGTACAAGGTTTGGATTCAACAGGGTAAATCTCTTTTTGGACCTTTTCATTTTAATCAAGCTGAGCCTGCTGATCAAATCAGGCTTGCTATTTGGGGGGATTCTCAGGGAGGATGGAAGACTTTTAATAAGATTTCTCAAGAAATCGCTAGTCAAAATCCTGATTTTAGTCTAGGGCTTGGGGATTTGGTGAATAATGGTTCTCAACCTTTCGTTTACTCTCGATTTTTACAAGTGGCCTCACAGATGAATGCTCCTCAGATACTTATTCCAGGAAATCATGATTACGATGGTTTCTATGAAGATTTGATAGCCAAAGAGATGGAGAGGCATCTGTTTTTACCCGGTCAAAGGCGATTTGGTTTTCAGATACTTGGTCCTGTGGGTGTTTTGGCTTTGGATCCAAATGTCAATTTCCCAGTTTCAATTCCAAAAGGAACGGAACAGCAGATTTGGATGGATTCTATACTGACGTCGGAAACCTGGTCAAACCTACGATGGAAAGTGATAGCAATCCATCAACCTCCTTATTCTCAGGGCTGGCCAGGATATCATGGAGAATTGAGCATTCGGGAGACATTAGAACCATATTTTCATAGGGGTTTGATTGATTTTGTCATTGCAGGCCATACGCATGATTACGAACGGCTCACTTTGAATTTTTCAGGAAATTCGGTTCACTTTCTAATCGTAGGCGGTGCTGGAGGAGGACTTGAACCAAAAGAAAAAAGCTCAGACTATCCCAAAATGGAGCGAGTGATTAAGGAATATCATTTTGGTATCTTGGATTTTGGGAAGGACAGTTTTAATCTCCGGGTATTCAATTTGGAAGGGGAAATAATTGATCAGTTTACTGAAGAGGAATAGAGAACTTCTTTTGCCAGGGAAATGTATTTATCCAAATCTGGCAAAGGAATATGCTCAACCTTTGCCTCTTCATCCCAGTTCCTCATCAGCAGGGAAATATCGAAAAGGGGGTCATTTTCAAAGGCAAGTGCCTCGTCATTGCCCATCGGCCCACCTTGGAATTCCAACGTTTTTTTGCTGGCTTCTGAAAGTTTTTCGAAATATTCTGGGAAGCGAAAAGTAAGATATCTTTTTGCCTGGACATGATTTTCTACCAGTTGGGGAATTTTATCTGGAAATCCCAAATTTCGAAGAAAGTCCGCGCCAATTTGCTCGTGACGCTTTACTCCAAAGCCCCCCATGGATTCTGTGTTTTCCAGATGATTTAGTAAGTGGCCAATATCATGAAAGAAGGCTGCCAGAATGACCTCTGAGTCAAATCCTTCCTTTTCGGCAAGTTGTGCGGATTGACACATGTGCTCAATTTGGGAGACGGGTTCTCCTATGTAATCTTCATGTCCGTGATTCTTGTAAAGTCCAAAAATCAAATCGAGCTTTTGTTCAATAGATAAGCTAGAATAATTCATTGTTTTATGTTTACAAATACTAAAATTATGAAAAATAACTTATCATTTTATTCGGCTGGAAAACTTAACTTTTATTTTCTTTTAAGTTTAAGAATGAATAATACTCATCCTAAAATAAAGGGTCTTTTTTTTCAAAAAATTGGATTTTTATTTTTTAAAGCTCATTTTTTCGAGTTTCTATCAAAGTAAAACTCAAGAATTATTGATAACAAAAAGATAATAACTATTCCACGGTGTAAATGAATTTGAAGTTTAATTTTGCTAAACAATAATTGAGTTGGTTTAGCTTTAAAAATGGGAGGGCTATCATTAGTCCCCCTTTTTTTTAGCCAAGTAAATGACAAATAATGGGAAAAATCAGACTAGCTGTCTTCGATATGGCAGGAACGACTATTCATGATGAAAATAATGTTGCTAAGGCTTTTCAGAAAGCATTGAATGAAGCTGGGTATCCACAGGTAACCTTGAAAGAGGCCAATGAAAAAATGGGGTATTCGAAGCCTCAGGCTATCCGGGAACTCTTAGAAATCCACGAACCAAACTCAGATAAAATCACCGACGCCATCATAGAAAGAATTCACTCTGATTTTGTCAATGGAATGCTACATCATTATGCTACGGAACCTGGCATCAAGCCTGTAGATGATGCAGAGGAAGTATTCGAGGCACTACACGATATGGGTATCAAAGTGGCATTGGATACTGGTTTTAGTAGAGATATCACTGACATCATTTTAAAACGAGTTGGATGGGATCAAAGTGGTCATATCGATGCTACAGCGGCAAGTGATGAAGTACAAAAAGGGCGTCCCTATCCTTTTATGATTCAAAAGATTATGGACGAACTTGGTATAGAAGACTCCAAATCTGTGATTAAAATCGGGGATACAGAAGTAGATATCAATGAAGGTCATAATGCTGATTGTTTGATGAGTATTGGGGTGACAAATGGGGTCTATTCACGTGAAGAGTTAATTCCTCATCGGCCTACTCATCTTGTGAGTAATCTGAGAGAGCTCATTGAAATAGTGAAGCAATATGAATCCGCTTTAATGAGCTAACATGTATCGCGTTCCTTCACTTTTTAGGCGATTAGAACAAGCAGGTACTTTCAAGATGAGTCTTTTTGCCGCAATCATGGGTTTTTTGACATACAGCAGTATGTATGCTTTCAGAAAGCCTTTTGCAGCTGCTGTTTTTGAAGGAGAATTGCTGTGGGGACTTGATCTAAAAATCTGGCTTATTCTTGCTCAGACATTAGGCTACATGGCGAGTAAGTTTTATGGGATCAAAGTCATTTCGGAGCTTAAGAAAGAAGGAAGAGCATGGTTGATAATAGGCTTGATTTCCATTTCCTGGATTGCTTTGCTTGGTTTTGCAGTAGTACCAGAGCCTTATTCAGTACTCTTTTTTTTAATCAATGGTTTTCCTTTAGGGTTAATTTGGGGGATTGTTTTCCACTACATGGAAGGTAGGCAGTTTACTGAAATGATGGGTTCTATGCTGGCTGCGAGTTTTGTTTTTTCATCGGGATTTGTCAAGTCAGTCGGGGTCTATTTAATGCAAAACTGGCAAATCTCAGAGCATTGGATGCCTTTTGCCACAGGAGCTGTATTTTTTCCCTTATTGATGCTCAGCGTATTTTTGCTTAATCATATACCTGAACCCACTGATCAAGATCTCCAATTGCGAAGTCCTCGAGCTCCGATGAGTAGAAAAGTTCGAAGAGATTTTTTTAAGGAATTTAGACCTGGGATTATTCTGTTGATAATCGTCTATATGATGCTTACCGGACTTCGCGATCTTCGGGATAATTTTGTTATTGAAATTTGGGATGGGCTGAATATTTCGGTCGAGCCTGAGCTTCTTACTCAAACCGAAATTCCCATTACTTTAGGTTTGTTGGTTTTAATGACTGGATTGGTTTTGGTCAAAAACAACAAAAAGGCATTTTTCATCAATCATTGGATTATCCTGATTGGATTTGGGCTTTCTATATTTTCGACCTTAGGACTACAAGCTGGTTTCATTTCTCCATTTTTTTGGATGGTTATGGTAGGAGCAGGTGTTTATATGGCCTATATACCGTTTAATTGCCTTCTTTTTGATCGGCTGATAGCCACTTTTAAGCGAAGTGGAAATGTGGGGTTTCTAATGTACTTGGTTGATAGTTTTGGGTATTTAGGCTCAAGTCTAATCCTATTTTCCAAGCAGCTTGGGGGCTGGGATTCAATTCCTTGGCTTCAATTTTATATCACGGCCATTTTTGGTTTTTTGGGGCTTTCACTCGTTTTAATGGCTGCTTCGTTTATTTATTTTCAAAGAAAACTTCTGCGAGAAGAGCGGGCAAAGCCTCATTCCGTAACCCTTATCAATTCACTATGAGTACCAAAAAAGCGATCGTAATCGGAGCAGGTATTGTAGGTCTATCTATCACTCGAGCTCTCCATCAAAAAGGCTATGAAGTAAAGGTTTTTGAGCGACACCCGAAGGCTCAAGGTGCTTCTGTTCGGAATTTCGGGATGGTTTGGCCAGTCGGACAAGCGCAGGGAAAGACTTACGATCGAGCTGTCCGTTCCAGAGAAATATGGCTTGAAATGAGTCAAAAAGCAGGTTTTTATGCAGAGCAGACTGGGGCTTTACACTTGGCCTACACAGATTTGGAGATGCAGGTAGTAGAGGAATATGTGAGGGAAATGAAAGGTCTCAAATCTGCCCATTCACTTTCTCCCTCAGAAGTGGCTATGAAAAGTCCAGCTGCAAAGCTCCAAGGTCTTAAAGGTGCTCTTTGGACGGAAGAAGAGGTAATAGTCGATCCAAGAGAGGCGATAGCAAAGCTAGGTGCCTATTTTGAGAATCAGCCAGGGATTGAGATTTTTTGGAATACGGCTATTTCTAAGGTAGAGGGAAATATGGTATTTAGTGGTTCAAAGCGCTGGGAGGCGGATAGGATATTCATTTGTTCAGGTGCAGATTTCGAAATATTGTATCCTGAAGTTTTTCAAGCTGCTGCTATTACAAAGTGTAAGCTTCAAATGGCTCGATTGGTGCAGCAACCCCAGAATTGGCGGATTGGTCCTGCTCTTTGTTCTGGACTTAGTTTTATTCATTATAAAGGCTTCGAAGTGTCTCCTAGTCTTCAAAAGCTGAAAGAAACCTATCAAGAGAAATTTCCAGAATTGCTTAAATGGGGTATTCACGTTATGGTTTCGCAGAATGGTCTAGGAGAATTGACCATAGGGGATAGTCACGAATATGGATTGGACCTTTCTCCATTTGACAGGCAAGATATCAATGAGTTGATTTTCGATTTTTTAAAAACCTTTGCTCAGTTTAAAGACTGGAGAATTGAATCCACGTGGCATGGAATCTATCCTAAAATGACCAATGGGGCAACTGAGTTTATACATGAGCTTTCAGAAGATATTTGTATCGTAAATGGTTTAGGTGGAGCTGGGATGACTTTGTCTTTCGGATTGGGAGAGGAAGTGGTAAACGGACTTTTGGGTAAATAGCCGATTTTTTTTCGGTGGTAAAAAGTTTTCCGTAGTTTACTTGAAATTTCCCTTTATTACCTAACTATGGAGCACGAAGTTATTGTCCAAATCAGTGAAAAGATCAAGCGGATTCGCAAAGAAAAAAATCTGACTTTACAGGATATAGCTGATCGGGCAGGGGTCACCAAGGGGCTTATTTCACAAATCGAAAATGGGCGCACCATTCCATCTCTTTTGGTTTTAATTCAAATCATTAAAGCTATTGAAGTGGATTTGGATGAATTTTTCAATGAACTAAGCCTGAATGGAAGGGAAGCACCTATTGTAGTCCATAGAAGAGCTGAATACGAGCGATTTGAAAAGGAACCGGCTAGTGGATATGAATACTTCAGGATTTTTACCAAAAAAGTGAAAGAAAGTACCATCGATATTGTGCTTCTGGAGATACAGCCTGGTTCGGAAAGAGACTTTGTTCAAACAGATGCTTTTGAATACAAATACATTATTTCCGGAGAAGTGGTTTATCATTTTCGCGATCAATCGATTAAACTCGAAGCGGGTGATTCCATGTTATTCGACGGGAGATTGGAGCATAATCCCGTGAATTTGGGAAATTCAACCTGTCAAATGCTAGTGGTATATTTTTTCGAATAATCATCAGAAATGGAATTAAATGTGATGCGTATTATTTTTTTGATTGGAATAATCCTCGTGGCTCTAGGCTCTTCTTTTGCCCAAACCGGCTACAAGGATGAATTGGGTCGGGAGATCAGTCGGGAGTATTTTGAAAAGCAGATCTTAGAGCAGGCTTACTTTGGTATTCCAGATGGTGAAGGAGGTAAAATGCTCGTTCACCGAATGCCAGTTGGACTTTTGGATAATCCTGAGATATTTTTTCAGAAGACCGGAAATGAACAGGCCTTTCGGGAAGGTAAAATGCTCTTGGTGATTTTTTATCCAGGAAAGGATGGGTGTAATTCCTCTGGTCAGGGAAATAATGCCGACTCTTTCCAAAAGGAACACAAAACGCTTTTGAAATGGGCTGAGAAGCATCTGGCAACTGAGCCAGTTTACCTTTATGCAAATCCAAGTGGCTTAGAAAAATATCAGGGTAAAATTTCCTACAAGCCGGATCCTGATAGCCTATTCCAAAAGCAGTTCTTCAAGTACCCATATCCTTGTGGAAGTTTTGTGGTCATTCATCCAAATGGTACTTTCCGGGGGATTTTGGGAGGATATCCCTTGTCCCAGGTGGAAGTGGCTATGAAGAAATTGAGGAAGGGGGAATAGCTTTTAGCATTTTTTTCCTAGATTAATTCTATGGAATCTCAAAATAAATGGACGAGCTTTAGTAAGCGGATTCATATCCAAGCGACTATGGATCAAGTTTACAGGGCCTGGGCTTGCTCCTCTGGTATCGAAAGCTGGTTTTTGGAGCAAGCAACTTATTGGGATTCATCCAAACAAAAAAGGAAGGGCGAAGAACTGGTTCAACGCGGGGATTCTTTCACTTGGAAATGGCACAATTGGGACTTTGAGGAGAAGGGTGAAATTTTGGAGGCGAATGGAAAAGACAGAATTTCTTTTACCTTCGGAGCAGGTGGCAATGTCCATATTCATCTCAAGGAAAGTCAATGGGGAGTCGAGGTGGAATTGACTCAGGATCACATACCTACTGATGAGGAAAGTAAACTCAATATTTTTGTAGGCTGCTCTACAGGCTGGACTTTTTGGTTGACCAATTTAAAAGCATGGCTTGAATATGGAATCACTCTTCATATTAAAGGTTTACCACAATCGGAAACTCAAAACCTCGTAAATTCTTGAGTTAAATCCCCCGAATCACCTCTGCTGCTAAACTTATGTTTTCCACCGTATGGAATCGCTCGTGGACGATTTCATGGTCCACTTGTTCATGAATCCAGGTCACATGAAAGGGAATATGAATAGCGTAAGCCCCTAATTCCAGAACAGGCAGGATATCTGATTTCAGGCTGTTTCCAAGCATTAAAAAGTCCTCCGGAGCGACATCCAAATGCCAAATCAATTTGGCGAAATCTTCCACCCTTTTTTCGCTCATGATCTCGATGTGATGGAAATATTTCTCCAAGCCTGATTTGCGTAGCTTTCGCTCTTGATCAACCAAGTCTCCCTTTGTTGCGAGGACTATTCGGTAGTCACCGTTTAAGGAAGTGAGGACCTCCTCCACTCCCGGTAGGAGTTCCACGGGCTTTTGAAGCATTTCTTGGCCTATGGAAAGGATTTTTTCTACAATTGAAACTGGGACTTTTTGGACTGAAACACGCATGGCTGTTTCGATCATCGAAAGCATGAAGCCTTTGATTCCATAGCCATAAAGAGCCAAATTTTGAATTTCTGTTCGATACAGCTCTTTCAAAATGGCATGTGCCGGCATAAAGTCTTCTAGAAGCGAACAGAATTTCTCCTCGGCTTCCCGAAAAAAGGGTTCATTTACCCAAAGTGTATCATCCGCGTCGAAGGCAATTACTTTGATCGGCATTTCATTTCAAATTATTGATCCAGTCTAAAAGAACTTCCCGCCAGTTTGCTACTGCGCCTCTTCCCATACCAAAAGCAAATCCATGACCGCCCTTTGGATAGATATGCAAGGAGGCTTCTACACCAGCAGCATGAAGCGCTTGGTAGTAGAGGGTGCTATTTTCCAGCGGAACTGCTTGATCATCCTGTGCGTGGATTAAAAAGGTAGGCGGGGTGTTTTCGTCAACATTCAACTCATTTGAAAAACGCGTGACAAGATCAGGATCAGGATTTTCTCCCAAAAGGTTCCTTTTGGAACCGCCATGGGTAAATCGATCATTGAAAGTGATGACCGGGTATACCAATATGGAAAAGTCAGGTCTGGCGGATAATTGATCGATTTCATCCATTTCTCTGTCGATTGAATGATCAAATTGAGTGCTTAATGTGGAGGCCAAGTGACCTCCCGCCGAGAAACCCATGATCCCGATTTGATTCGGATCTATGTTCCATTCTTCAGCCTGGTGTCTAACTAGTCTCAAAGCCCGCTGTGCGTCTAGCAGCGGTACTTCTTTGGGATTGGTCAAGGACTTAGAGATGGGAAGTCTATACTTGACGACTATTCCGGCAATTCCCTGAGAGTTGAGCCATTTGGCGAAATCTGTACCTTCCCAATCATAAGCAAGAATCCCATAGCCTCCTCCAGGAAAGATCAAAACAGCTTTCCCAGTGGCAATTTGTTTATTGGGAAGATATACTTCAATGGTTGGGGTTTGTACATTGGATATCCGAAGAATTCCTTCCTGAATCGCCTCTTCTTTGAGATCCATTTCTTTTTGTAGAGGAGGAGTTCCTTCCCATAGAGGCATGAGGTGGTTTTGTGCCAAAGAAATATTACCAAAAATCAGGAGTGTTAGGAGTATTCCAATTCGTTTCATAGGAAAGTTATTTATTTTCTACTGCTCTAAAATCAAAAACCTTTTTCATCAAGGCCCATCGCCAGTTAGGAGGCGTTCCGGGTAGGTTGCTTTGAAATTGTCCGACAAAAGCTTCCCATTCCTGCACCTTTGGATTGGCATTATCCAGCGCTGCTTTTTTTTCGAAAGTGAATTCATCATCGGCCTTCAAGATCATGGTCAGACGATTTTTCCATCGATAAATGGACATCTCTAGGATTCCTGCTTGTCGAATGCTTTCTAAAATAGGTTCAGCTACAGCTTGATGGCATGCATCGTATGCTTCAATTGCCTCAGGCTCATCCTTCAGGTCGCAGATCAAAACGAATGTTTGCATGGTTTAAGTTTTGGAAATAGAGTTCACACGGACTGCAAAAAACCAAACTATTAAAAAGCACATAAATGGAAGAATGAATGAAAAATTGACTTCGGATACACCCAGAATCTTGATGTCAGAATAGCCACTACCACCCAAGTCCAAAATCATACCTTGCAAAGTCGGCATGATCGCACCTCCTACGATGGCCATGACCAGAAATGCTGCTGCGAATTTGGAGTCCTCTCCCAAACCTTCCAGAGCAATGCCATAGATAGTAGGAAACATCAAAGACATGGCAAAACTGATGGCGACCAGGCTATAAAGCCCGAGCATGTCAGGAAGGAAAATCGCTCCGAGTGTAAATAGCATAGCCATCAGGGCGAAAACGCTCAGTAGCTTTGAACTTGAAATGTACCTGAGCAATACTGTGCATACCCAGCGACCCAAAAGAAAGACGATCAAAGCTGCATATCCGAAATTGACGGCAGAGGCATTATCGATACCCAAGGCTTCGGCATATTGATAGATGTAGGTCCAGACCATGATTTGTGCACCGACGTAGAACATTTGGGCTAGGGTGCCTTCTACGAAATTCCGTTTTGAAAAAAGTCTTCTCATGGTAGGCCAAAAGTCAATTCTACCCTTATTGTCCTTGTTTTCCGGCATTTTCACCAAGGCAATCAGAATCAAAATCCCCAAAACCACCAAGCCCAGCATGACATAAGGGTTGCGAATGACCATCAGATCATTGGTTCGGATCACAGCCTTTGCTGACTCTTCGAGGGTACTGTAAATGATCATTCCATCCGCATCCGTTTCATTAGATTGAAGGGAGTTGAGTATGAATTGCTTTGCTACGAAAAGCCCTGCTAAAGCTCCCATGGGGTTGAAAGCTTGGGCTAGGTTTAGTCGTTGGGTTGCAGTTTGCTCCGGACCCATGGAAAGGATATAGGGATTGGCCGTAGTCTCTAAAAAAGCCAGCCCAAAAGTCAGGATATAGAGAGAGGCCAAAAAGAAGCCATAACTTTCCCAGGAAGCTGCGGGATAAAACAGTAGCGCTCCAAAGGCATACAAGCCGAGACCCAAAAGGACTCCGGTCTTATAGGAATATTTTTTGATGAAAAAGGCTGCAGGAAGAGCCATGGTGAAGTAGCCCCCATAAAAAGCCAATTGCACCCAAGAAGCTTGGACATTATTTAGCTCCAATACTCGTTTGAAAGCTGCAACCATCGGGTTTGTGATATCATTGGCAAATCCCCACAATGCAAAAAGCGAGGTGATGAGCACAAAAGGGAGAAGTAGGCTTTTGGGTACTATGGGTGGTTTTTCGCTCATAAGGCTCGGTCAAGATGTGTGTATCCGCCATCTACATAGATATGCTGACCAGTCGTATGAGCGGACTTTTCTGAGAGTAGAAAGAGAACAGTCGAAGCAATCTCCTCAGGAGTTGTCATACGCTTTCCCAATGGAATTCGATTGCTGATTTCCTGGAGCTTACTATCTGGATCGGGGAAAGAGCTAAGCCATTTTTCGTACAAAGGCGTCATCACTTCGGCAGGAATGACGGCATTGACTCGGATTTGATAGGGTAGGAGCTCGACGGCCCATTCCCGGGTGAGAGCAAGTTGCGCTCCTTTTGCAGCCACATATCCAGAAGTCCCACCCTGGCCAGTAATGGCAGTTTTTGAGGAAATGTTGACGATGCTACCTTTGGACTTTTTTAGAAAAGGAACTGAAAAATGAACCAGGTCATAGTAATGCTGAAGGTTTTTTGAAACTGACTTGGCAAAGGCCTCTGGGCTTCCATTTTCAAGGCCCACGCCATCATTGGCTCCCGCATTATTTACGATTCCATGTATGCTCCCAAATTTTTCGATGGTCAATTCGACGGCCTTTTTTGAATCTTCGGGTTGCTCCAGTCGAATGGGTATGTGAAGTCCTTTTCCATTCGCAAGCATAAGAATTTCTTCCCCTTCAGATGAAGGGTCAATTATGACAGGAATTCCTCCTTCTTCGATGAGACCTTTTGAGATGGCGGCCCCGATTCCCTTGGCCCCACCTGAAATGAGTATGACTTTATCTTTGAGCAGCAGATCCATCTTATTTTTCAAGTTTGTAAAACTTCGCAGCTGTTTTGCCCATTATCCATGATTTTTCTTCAGGAGAAAGGCTGTCGGTGAAACTTTCCACTGCTTGGAGGATTTTCTCATAGCTTCCAGCCAACTGAGATACTGGCCAATCACTCCCAAACATCAGGCGCTTTGGACCGAATAATTCCAAAGCAATCTCGATGTAAGGCATAAGGGTTTCTTCTGACCAATTATTCCAATCCGCCTCAGTGGCAAGACCCGAAACCTTTGCATATACAAACTCCCGCTCGGCTATCGGTTGAAGGTTTTTCTTCCACTCTTTCCATTCCCCGTCTTTGATAAGAGGCTTAGCTAAATGATCTATTACCAAAGCATGCTCCTCACATTTTGTCACCAATTCTAGAACAGCAGACAAATGCCAAGGATATACCAGGATGTCGTAAGTGTATCCCTTTACTCGTAGGGATTTGAGTCCACGGAGGAAATTTTCCCGAAGCATGTATTGTGGAGGCTTGGCTTGAAGAATTTCACGAAAGCCCTTCAACTTCTTGTTTCCATGATATTGCTCAAGGACTTGGCTGAGTCTGCTCGAGCCAATATCTGTCCAGCCTACTACACCTTTGATCCAGTTGTTTTGATCGGCTAGATCGAGCAGATAATCGGTCTCTCTAAGACTTTCCTCGGCTTGCACCGCGACACAGCCATCAAACCCAAACTCCTCCAAGTATGGCTGCAGATCTCCGGGCTTAAAATCCCTTCGAATGCTTTTCATACTATCGTCTATCCAATCTTGTCGGGCAGGATCATATTCCCAAAAGTGCTGATGAGCGTCGATTCTCATGCCTCCGGGTCATTCATGGCGACTTGTCGGGAGTTTCCAAGACCATCTATGCCCAATTCCACTACATCTCCATGCTCCAAGTATCTGGGATTAGGTTTCAGCCCCATACCAACACCTGCTGGAGTACCTGTGGAAATCACATCCCCAGGAAGTAGGGTCATGTATTGACTTAGGTGAGCGATGATTGTCGGAATGTCAAAAATAAAATCAGAGGTATTGCTGTCCTGTACGATTTTTCCATTCAGCTTAAGCCAAAGTCTCAACTTGTGAGGATTTGAAATTTCATCCTTTGTAACCATGTAGGGTCCAAGAGGTGCAAAATGGTCTGCGCTTTTTCCTTTGACCCACTGCCCTCCATGCCTAAGCTGAAAATCACGCTCGCTTACATCATTGTGCGTGGCATAGCCCGCCACATAATCCATGGCATTTTCGATCGAGACATACTTGGCTCTTTTCCCAATAATGACCGCTAATTCTACTTCCCAGTCAGTCTGGGTTGAGTTTTTTGGGATGAAAATGGGATCATAGGGGCCACAAAGGGAAGAAGTGGCTTTCATAAAAATGATGGGTACCTCTGGTACCGGCATTCCGGCTTCTTCGGCATGCATTCGATAGTTGAGACCTATGCAAATGATTTTGGATGGCCGGGCGATAGGTGAGCCAAGTCTTGCGTTTTTCGGGATTTCGGAAAGTTTATTTTGGTTTTCACGGAGCCAAAGCCGAAGCCGGTGCAAACCTTCATTTTCAAAAAAACTTTCATTCCAATCTTCTCCAAAGGAAGAGCAATCTAAATTTTTGCCGTCTGCTGTCTGTATTCCGGGTTTTTCTTGGCCGATTGGTCCAAATCGAAGCAATTTCATATTACTGAGTATTTTTGATTTTGGTTAAGCCAAGTTACATTTTTAGATTCAAGAAGCCACCGTCAATATTATAATTGGCACCAGTCACAAAGCCACCGGCGTCAGAGCTGATAAAGTAGGCTAATTCGGCGATTTCTTCAGGGCTGGCCATTCTCCCAATGGGTTGGGTAGCGGCAAGCTTATCAAACATTTCTTTTTCCTGGCCAGGGTAGTTTTTTTCTAAAAAGTCATCCACAAAAGGAGTGTGCACTCTTCCAGGAGATATACAGTTGCAACGGATTCCTTTATCCACATAATCTCTCGCTATGCTCAGGGTCATGGAAAGTGCTGCACCTTTTGTCATGCTGTAGGCAAAGCGGTCTGGTATCCCAATGGTTGCGGCTACGGAGCATAGATTTAGAATAGATCCACCACCATCTTCGAGCAGCTTTGGAAGGGCTGCTTTGGTACAAACAAACATCCCTTTTACGTTGATTTGAAATAATCTTTCAAAGTCTTCCATAGATGTATTCTCCACCTTACCAATATGGGAAACTCCCGCATTGTTGATCAAAACGTCTAGCTTTCCAATGTGGCGCTTGACATGGTGACTGACGGCATCAAAATCCGTCACATCTGCATGCCAAAAATTAACCTGATGACCACGTTCCATTTCCTCATGCATCACGCGTTCGCCTTCGGGGATATTATTATCGATGAAATAGACGATGCTTCCCGATTCAGCAAATTTACGAACCATAGCTAAGCCAATTCCGCTTGCTCCTCCGGTGATGAGGATATGTTTGTCTTTCATTATTATGGGTTTTAGGTCTTTTGATTTGCGACTTAACGAGAGTTATCAATTTTCTGATTTATCAGATAGAATTGATTCGGATTTTTTGCTGATATCTCGGATGATTAGGTCTAGTTCTTCCGCGGAGTTTTTGATATAATTGATCAATTCTAGATTTTCTTCGGAGGTTTCACTGTCTTTGAGATCCAGTAGATTAATCAGTCCCATAAGTCTAGAAAGAGGGGCTCTGACCACATGGGATTGAATCCAGGCGATCTCTCTGAAAGTTTTATTCTGTTCCTCTATCGTAGCGATATGCCTGATTTGATCTGTGATATCGTTCACCACTACAATCTTCGCTTCGACTCCATTGTATTCTATTGGAGCGGATTCAAATTGAACATCGATTTTTTGGCCAGACTTGGTATAGTGTATTTCCCTATTGAAATAAATCTCATGTTTTAGGGGGGAATCGACGGTTTGATTCACATTGGTTCTGGGAATATTTTTGCAGATGATATCTGAAAGTTTCATTTGTAAAAACTCTGCCTTTGAGAATCCATATTTTTTGACAGCGGCATCATTTACATCCAGGAATTGAAGCGTTTTTTGTTCAAAAACCCACATGGGGGAGGGGTTCAGATGAAAGAGTTCACTGTACCTTCTTTGGGAATCTTGCAATTCTTCGATATACCGGTTTCGCTCAATAGCGTATATGAGGCTTTTGTAAAGAAAAGCAGAGTTCAGCTCGTCTTTTAAGAGGTAATCAGAAATTCCCAGCGCCAAGGAACGAATGCTAAATTCCAGATCCGAAAAACCAGTTAAAGCGACGATTGGAATCCCTTCGGATAGTTTTAAAATATCCTTAATAAGATCTTCACCGGCATGATCAGGAAGAGAAAGGTCTAGGAAGATTAGGTCAAAATTCTTTTTGGTAATAAGTTCTTGTTTTGCAGAAGCAAATGAATCTGCATGTACTACTTCTGCATCTAAGATATACTCAGAAAGGTATTCTTCGATAAGCACAAAATCCCCTAAATTGTCTTCGACGATTAAAAAATTATAGTGTTTGTTGTCTTTTCGCATCTTAGTGGGAAGTTGGAAGTTTGACTAAATTAAACCAAAATTCTTCGATTTTTGAAGTTACTCTAAGAAAATCATTTACATCTACTGGTTTGGTGATGTAGCAATTTGCATAGTTGCTGTAGGCATCTTGTATATCATTTTCCGAACTGGAGGTCGTCAAAACTATAATTGGGATTTTTTTAAGTTCTGGATCGCTTTTTATTTCCGTCAATACCTCATGACCATTCATCTTGGGAAGATTGATATCTAAAAGCATTAAGTCCGGGAGCTGATTTGGTTGGGATACTTTCAGTTCCCTTAAGTAAGAGATGGCTGCTTCACCGTCTTTTTTTATAGTGACCTCATTGGGTAATTGTGAATCCATAAGAGCTTCCATTGTGAGAACAATATCCCCTTCGTTATCCTCTACCAGTAAGATTTTTGCCATCCTCTTGCTCATAACTTTGATTTACTATTACTGAATCAGAATCCGGTAATGGGCTTAAGCTTTTTATACTAATTTTTATTGCTCTATGAGATTTAGGTCTTTTCAATCGTGAAAAAGAACTTTGTTCCAACTCCAATTTCGGATTCTACCCATATCTCCCCACCATGTTGGTTTACAATTTTTTTACAAATCGCTAATCCCATACCGCTTCCCTCATACTTTTCCTTGGAATGAAGTCGAATCATAACTTCAAAGATTTTGTCTTGTTCTTTTTCCTCTATGCCTATTCCATTGTCTTCAACTATAAATTGCCAAAAATTTTCCAATTCAACACATTTTATCGAAATAATTGGCGTGCTATTTTCTTTGGCAAATTTTAAGGAATTGGTAATCAGATTATGGAATAGCTGTTGGATAGGCACCCTTATCGCTTGGATAATTGGCAAGTTTTCAGCTTTTATTTGAGCTCCTTTCGCTTCAATACTCTGCTTGTTGATATCAATAATCGATTCAATGGTTTTATTTGTATCAACTGATTCTTTGTTTTTCGAATCGAACCCTATTCGTGAATATTCCAAAAGATCTTCAATAAGCAGGCTTAATCGCTTTGCGCCTCCTACAGCAAAATCAATGTATTGATTCCCTTTTTCATCCAGTTTCTCTGCATATTTTTTTTGTAGAAGCGATAGGAATGAACTGATCATTCGGAGTGGTTCACGCATATCATGTGATGCTACAGAAGCAAAGGCTTTCAATTCCGAATTAGTGGATTGAAGCTGTTTATTTAATCTCTCTAATGCCTCCTCTTTGGCTTTTTTCTCTGAAATATCGATCTGTGTACCAAACATCCACAAGGGGCTTCCATCATCTGCCTTACTCATCACTCTACCTCTCCCTAAGACCCATACCCAATGACCCTCTTTATGCCTTAGTCTTATCTCAGTTTGGTAGAAAGAAGCTTTACCTGAAAAGTGATCTTCAAGATCTTTCTGAGCTACTGGAAGGTCTTCAGGGTGTAAAAGGCTTTCCCAAGTTTTGATACTGATTGGTTCAAGTTCATGTAGTTTATAGCCTAGAATCCGGGCCCACTCCTCATTAAAAATGGTTTCTCCGGTTTGTACATTCCACTCCCATATTCCAGCTTCTGTTCCCTCGATCACTCTGATGAGTCTTTCTTTCTCGCTGGCAAGGGCAAGCTCCGCTATTTTTCGTTCGGTGATCTCTTGAATTGCCCCGATCATTCTTATAGCCTTTCCCTCTTGGTCACGAAGAATATATCCACTATCAACGATGTAATGGTAATTCCCTGCCTTATCTTTTACTCTGAATTCAGCTTTCCAATAGTTTGAATCACTTTCTAAAGTGTCTTTAAGATTTTTTTGAATGTATGGCCGGTCCTCGGGATGAATTAGGTTACTCCAAAAATTGACATCCTTTTTTTGCTCCTCAGGATTAAAGCCAAAATGTTGCTCAAAATTTTTACTTCTAAGTACATTGCTAGATGCAAAGTCCCAATCCCAAATCACATCAGAAGTGGCCCTAGTGGCATATTCATAGCGTTCGGTAGCGGCTAACAATTCGCGCGATTGTTCTTCTATCTTTTTGGATAAAAGTGCTGGTTGTCGCACAAAACTATAGGCCAAGAATCCAAGTAATCCTGCGGAAATTATTCGTAGTAAAACCACGGGTATTTGGTTCAGGACACTAATTCCCTCCCTTTGTGCCACTGTAACCTCCCAATTGGCACTTGGGAGTATTTTTGATTTTGATATTCCAGTTACAGATGGAGAATGTGCCAAGGATTGAAAGAAAACAGAATCGGCACTTCTATTATCAGGGTTGATTTTCTTTATCTGAACAAATGCGTTTGGAATATTTAAAGATTGGAAAGTGGAATCAAACAGGGTGTTTAAATAAATAATTGCAGTAGCAAAGCCCTGAAATCTATCGCTTTCATTAGAAAAAATGGGAAGTCTTCCGACTATTCCCAACCCACCTTGCTTGAGATTGATAGGCCCCGCGAAGTACACGCTCCTTCTTTCTATTGCTTCAATTGCTTCAATTCTTTGTTTTTCATCCTTAAGAATATCATAACCAATGACCACTTCATTTCCCTTGAGGGGATAGGTTGCGACGATTTTACCACTATCCAAAACCTGTACTACACTGACTGATGGATGACTTTCTAAAATCGCTTCGCCTGTAGGTTCAAAATTATTTTCGATTTCATAGTATTTACTGAAATGTGCCAGGGATTTGATAGCTCCTGTTGCATCTGTAAGCGAAGCTTGGATTTGATTACTTAGTCTGTTTAATTCTGAGCTTATTTGTTGTTCGGTATTTGCAACTCTGAGCTGATACTCCGTATAAGTGATGTAGCTTGAGATCATCAAAAAAAGTATGCAGATTAATACCCCAACCGTCTTTGGGTGGTTATAAACCATCTGCAATATTTTTTCCTGAGGATGTTTACTCATTTTGAGGTTTTTGAAGGGTGAAATGGAATGTAGAACCTTCTCCAAGGGTGGATTCTACCCATATTTTTCCTCCATGGATTTCGGTTATTTTTTTACAAATCGATAAGCCAATTCCAGAACCGGGGTAATGTTCTCTACCATGGAGTCGCTGGAAAATAATGAAAATTTTATCAAGGTATTTTGGATCGATTCCTATTCCATTGTCTTTAAGCTTGAAGTGCCAGTAGTTTTCTTCCTCTTCAGCAGAGATATCGATAATAGGCTTTACTCCGTCTTTTTTGTACTTAATCGAATTCGATATCAAATTATTGAATAATTGGATCAGGCCGCTTTCTTGAGCAAAAACTGACGGCAAGCTATTTATCTTAATTTTTGCGCCCGATTCACTTATGAGTTTTTTATTCAAAAGCAGCACTTCTTTTATGATTTGAGGCATTTGGATCCACATTTTGGATTCTGTAGCTTCCTTGAGTCTGGAGAAATCCAGCAAATCCAATATAATGCTTCGCATGCGTTTGGCTCCATCTACAGCAAAGGAGATGTATTGTTTGCCTTTTTCATCAAGAATGTCATCATACTTCTTTTCAATCAAACCTAGGAAGCTGGAAATCATTCTTAACGGCTCCTGCAAATCATGAGAAGCGACATAGGCGAACTGCTCCAGTTCTCTATTAGAATTCTCGAGTTCTCTATTTGAAACCATCAATTGTTGATTGAGTGCTTTCAGGGATTCCTCATATCGCTTTCTATGGCTGATATCTTGGATAGCTCCTACCATTCTCACAGCTTTACCCTTCGAATCTCGGATAATAGTACCCCGGTCTACTACATAAAAAGTTTTATTTTGATTGATAATTCGATATTCAGATTCAAAAATTGTTTTTTCCGGGTCCTGCAGTACCTTCTTCAGGGTTTCTTTCACACTGATAACGTCTTCCGGATGAATGGATTCTAGCCATCTATTATGATTATCCTGAAGGCCGGCCACATCCTGGCCCAGCAACTTATTAAAGCCTATTCCCCAGTAATGCTCTCCCGTTTGGATATTCCAATCCCAAATAGCATCATGTGAAGTATTGGAGATAATGGTAAATCGTTCGTTGAATTCAGCGATTTCCTCTTCGGCCTTTTTGCGGTCGGTAATGTTCCTGACAAATATGGAAAGCCCAACAGCTCTAGGATAAACGGAGATTTCCAACCATGATTTTGTGAAGGGGTCCTCGATTTCTAATTCTTGCTGAGACTTGCTTGACATCGCATACTTTAACAGCTTTGCAAAGTCAGGGTGAATTGCTTCCTCAAAGACTTCCCATATAGTTTTATTTAAGACAACTTCTCTTTTCAGTCCAGTAAGTTGCTCAGCCTGATAGTTCCAATAGGTAAAGCGATATTTGTCATCTAATGAATAAAAGGCCTCTCCGATACTTTCAAGAATATTGCTATTGTTTTCTAAGGCCTCAGCAAGCTGGTTCATCGTTTCTTGCTTTTCAATAGCTACTATTAGGTTATTAATGATGGATTGTATGAAATTCTTTTCTTCATCAGTCCACTCTCGCTCTTCGAAACAGCACTCAAAGCCAACATGTCCAAAATATCCACCATTTACATAAAGCGACCCATTAAGCATAGATAGGATTTTTTGAGCTTCCATGATTTGTCTGGTGTGGCCGCTAGCGTCGCTCAATAAAACTGTAAATGGTTTTTTGACTGAAGCATCCTGGATGAGTAAGGGATGCTCATCGATGGGAATAGTATGATATTTTGGATTTTGGATTTCTTCTTTGACTTTTCCATTGGTCCATTCATAATCAAACCTTACATAATCCCGTCCATTTTTATCTTCAATTTTTCGAAATAAGTAAGCTCTATCTGCATGAATAGTTTCTCCCATGATTCTCAGCACATCATCCATGATGGTCTCCCAATTGTCTGCAGAAAGAAAGATTTGGGCACATTCAGCCGATTTTTGGATAAAGAGCGTTTTTTGGGCAATGGAGGCTTCGCGTTCCTTTTCCTTGGTGATGTCTTGAAGAGCCCCTACAATTCGGATAGGCTTGCCAGACTTGTCCCGCTGTATAGAAGTTTGTTCTTTTACAAATGCATAAGTTCCATCAGCTTTCTTAAAACGATAAGAGCCTTTCCATTTTTTTGCATTTGGGTCTTTTCGCGCTCTCTGTATGTCTTCAAAAATTTGAGGTAAATCATCAGGATGTACGCAACTCTCCCAAAAGCCCTCCGGTACGTATTGCATTTCTTCAGGATAGCCAAAGAGGTGGTGGTATCCTTTTCCCCAAAAGATTTTTTTTCCTAAAATATTCCAGTCAAAAATAGCATCTGTGATCGCCTCCGTAGCTAAATGAAAACGTTCATTGCTTTTTTTCAATGTCTGCTCAGCCCAATACCTGTCTGTCTCATCCCATACGGTCGATATCATTAAATCTTGATCCAAAATTGCAATGTTTTTCGCTGACACTACTCTTTGTTTCCCATCCTGAGTGGTGATGAATACGTCCTGCCACTGCATTCTGCTAGGATCCCCTGACTGCATATCCGACATGATTTGCTGAGAAATCTTCGCCCGGTATTCGGGATCGGGATAGGCTGATTTGAAAAAAGATTCTACGTCCTTGATAGTTGATTTTGGCCAGCCGTAAATTTCCGAGAAGGCATTGTTCATAAAAGTGGCTTTGCCGCTGCTGATTTCGTTCACAGCTACTCCTATGGATATATTTTCGAGGGCAGATTCAATGAAGTGATTCCTTGATTTTAGCTCGTTTTCTATCAGTTTTTCTTCTGTGATATCCTGAGCAGTTCCTCTAAGAACTCGGTGACCGGAGTCTGGATTGATATAAGGACTTGCTCTTTCCCTGACATATTTTACTCGGCCATCTTCCATTATTATTCTATGGACGCAATCCATGCTGCCAGATTCTGAAAGTGTCTGTTCCAGGGCTTCCAAAAACTCGTCTCTATCATCGGGATGGATGGAGTTTTTGAAAAAATTGAAGTCCGGCTCGAAATCGGTTGATAGTTCCCAAATCCGATATATTTCGTCAGACCAAAAGAGTTTTTCGCTCTTTACCTCAAGATCCCAATACCCAAGCTTTGCGATTTTTTGGGCTCTGTTGAGCCTTTCAAGAAGTCCCTTAGTTTCTTTCTCCAGTTCAATTTTTTCGTTGATATTCCGAGCACTTATAAAAAGAGCCTGGTATTCTGGATCTGTAGTGATAGACCACTCTAGATTGACAAGACCTCCATTTTTATGGATGTATCGATTTTTGAAGTTTGAAACAATTTCTCCTGCTCGTACTTTTCGGGCAGCTTGCATGGTCTCGGGGAGGTCTTCGGGAAAGACCAGATCTTTGAGGTATTTGCCAATCAACTCATCTGGATGATATCCTAAATTTTGATAAGATGATTCGGATATATTTTGAATGATTCCATCCCAATTTATTTCAATCAATAGGTCTTTGGAGTTTTTAAAGAAGCTTTGTAGCTCTCTTTTTTTTCGCTCTGCTTTTTTCTGAAGGAGTTTTTCAGTACTAATGTCCTTTACTATTCCGTAGACCTTTATAGGAAGTCCCTTCTCATTTTTTTCTATATGACTTTCGGAAACTATGTGTCTGATTTCTCCATCTGGCCTTATAATTCGTTTCTCAATTTTAAAGCTTTGCCCTGCTTCAATAGCGTTTTGATAGGCTTTCTTTGACTTTTCCCGATCTTCCGGATGAATACATGAGAGTCTTAGACTTTCACTAGGAAGATCTTTTTCAGGATCAAGTCCAAAAATCTCAAAAAACTGATCCGACCAATAGTAATCTCCTGTGAGCAGATTCTTCTCCCAAAAACCCATATTGGCTGATTTCTCAAGCTTTCTTATCAAACCGATAAGAGATGATTCAGATATATTTTTATTCTCTTTTTCAGCCATTGTTTAGAAGTTTAAGAGAGAAAAAATCACGCTACTTCAACGTAATTATTTTCCCTGTTTTGACAGCTTCGTCACATGCGAAGGCTATTTTCAAGCTGTTTAAGGCATCATCAAGATGATCGGTCAAGTCTATATTTTCTTTGATTGCCTTTAGGAAATAGGCCTGTTCCCTGTCGCAAAGTTCTTGATGTCCAGGCTCATCTTTCATGTCAATCCATTCATCCGCTTTGGTGAAGTGATTTCTGGAGTCTATCTCTGCGTGATGTACACGGATGGATTCTGTTTTGGTATGGGAGTCTACGTCGTCGGATTTTCCCGATCCTCCCGCATCTTTTGCCACAATCGATACAGCGCCCTTTGGACCAAAGACATCCTTGATGAAGAATGCTGTCTCGGAGACCATTGGTCCCCATCCGGCCTCATACCAGCCCACAGAACCATCCTCAAATCGAATCTGAAGTTGACCATAATTGTAATTGTCTGGAGCGATGTCTTCAGTCAACCGTGCTCCGATAGCTGATACAGTTACCGGCTTGGAACGGGTCATTTGACACATGACATCGATGTAATGTACCCCACAATCGACTATTGGGCTTAGGCTTTTCATCAAACTGCGATGTACATCCCACATGACTCCATGACTTTGCTGATTGAGGTTCATTCGCATGACTAGTGGTTTGCCTAGCTTCTGAGCCTCATCGATGAAGCGGATCCAAGATGGATGATGACGGAGTATGTAGCCTACCACCACCTTTTTATTGGACTCTTTAGCTTTTTGAATGATCCTTTCGCTGCCTGCAATAGTATCGGCAAGTGGTTTTTCGATAAAAATGTGACAGCCCTGCTCGAGAGACTTGATGGCAATTTCTTCATGCGTATCCGGATAGGTCGAGATACAGACAGCATCAGGTTTTGTTTCTGTCAATGCTTTCTGATAGTCATCAAAAAGGGGGTAGTTGCCAATCAATTTTTGATTTAGTTTTTCTTTACTACTACCTCGGGATACTAATCCGCAGATTTCAAATTCTGACATTTTATCATAGGCGGCGGCATGTGACGCCCCCATATTTCCACATCCAATTACTAAAATTTTTAGGGGGGAATTCATGGTTTTAGGTTTATATGCTAGTTGATCCAATAAAAACTGACATCCTGATGGCTCAAGATGATTGACGTGAGTCATCCTAAGAGCTAACTCTATGATTTAAGTTTAAAAAGAATTTTCCTCAAAATCAGACTTATTTGCTTTTAATTATAATTAAAGCAATAAGTTGGAGACTAAGCCTCACTGAGTGTCTAGGATTTTTCTAAGTTGGCGTGGAGGGATTTCAATGATATTTACATCCAAAGTAATAGCCTCGGTCGGCTGATCATTTTCGTCCCGAGACACACGGACAATTTTTTCCACGATGTCCATGCCTTGAATGACCCTTCCGAATACCGTATAATCCCCATCTAAACGATGTAATCCTTCCTTATTTTCAACAATGTAGAATTGGCATCGGGCCGAAAGCTTATCTGGATTATTATCTCTTCCGGCTCCAACAGCACCGTAGACATGGGTAAGGGAAGGATCAAACTCCGGTTCTAAGAGGTATTCCGGGTCATTGAATCCTTCTGGAGTATCTGGACATCCACCCTGAGCGACAAAATCTGGAATCACCCGATTAAAGGTCAATGAATCCCAATATCCTGCTTCTGCCAGCTCGATAAAACTTTCGCGATGCCGAGGGGTGCGCTCATCCAACATGATCAAGATTTCACCGAGAGGTGTGATTATTTGCGCTACCTCTATATTCTTTTGGTTTACAGGGTAAGCAAACATCGACTGTAGGAAAATCAGGATTGGGATGATCGACATAGTTGTATTCGTTAGGAACCTGGGCTGGATGTTGTGCTCAATTGCTTCTTGTTACTCACGGGGTTGGCATACATGGCCAAATAGTTATGTACTTCTTCTGGGTTTTTAGAATCAATTTTTTCTTCGATTCGGTTCTCAAAGGCCTCTTTCTCTTCCCTATTGTATTCTTGAGCAAATTCATTTTTTTGATGTAGCATATCGTGCGCTATGAAATTGCTTGGCCAAAGTCTATAGCCGTCCCATATTTTTTGATCAATGATAGTAGCCAAGTCGCTAAGCTTGTCACTGAGCGTGCCATCTTTTTGGTCGATTTCATCAATTTCCTTATCCAATACTCCATTGATGGATAGATGGATGCGCTTTTTGGTACCGATAATGCCCCTCATGAGATTTAAAAAATCTTCATTTTCGCTTTTAATGTATTTTTCATCACGAGCCTTAGCTATCAGTTGTGGGATTTTAAGTTTGTCTGTCGGGTCATATTCATAAGAGATGGAAACAGGGACCACTTTTATTTTTTTGAAATATTGGAAAGCATCTGCATCCTTCTCAGCCAAAGTCAACATGCGGAGGACTCCTTTTTGAGTGACATCATTTCCGTCTTTTGTTCTTCCTTCTCGCTGAGCGATCCATACGGATCTGTTCTCGTGAAGAAGTGAATTGGAAATGTATTCCGAAGCGATCTGTGAGCTTTCCAGTAGCTCCCTTCCTTTGAGTCCTCTTCGAATGGCAAAATTTCTATTGAGTCTTGAAAGGGTCTTCAAAAAAGGCTTTTTGATCAGGTTGTCTCCAATAGCCGAAGTGGTCATGACGAGCCCCTTTTCATAGAGACAGGCATTCAATAAGGAGGTGTCAAGGATAATATCACGATGATTTGAGATAAAGAGGTAGGCGGTATTGGGTTCTAATATTTCAAACCCAGAGGTGCTTAGTCCATCAGAACTCCTTTCCAACACTTTCATCAGCCCGGGATAAATAAAATTGATCTGAAAGTCTCTCAGGGAATGTGTGCGCTTCATTAACTCTTTCCATTGTCCAGTTTTGTCCTCCGGAAAAGAAAACTCCATCATGGCTATCAGCATGGGGTTGTTGACAATTTCCAAAATAGCAGCATTTGCCTCGGCGTCGTAAAAAGGTCTTATCTGATCAAATTTTGTCATGAATCAATTTGCTAGGTTTGGAGGGAGTGGTGGTAAAGGTGTGAAATTAAAGACTATTCTCGACTTAGGTGTCGATTTAAAAATAAGATGTGAACTGGAAGGGCCTCTGTCCAATACTGCCAGGTATGCGCTCCGGGTCTTTCGGTGTACTCATGAGGTACTTCTCGGTCAAGAAGTGCTTGGTGAAGTTGACGATTGGTTTCTATCAGAAAATCGTCCACTCCACAATCTATTAAAATATCTTGGCCGTTTTGCTCAAGCTGATCCAATAGTCCCATGACCGTGTAGGGATTGAAGTTAGGGGCGTCATAGTTGAGGTCAGCCCCCAGCATAGCTTTTTGCTGTCCTTCGCGAATATTTCTGAAGTCCTCAGGTACTTTCCAAAGTCGGGTATCGATATTCATCACACCGCTCATCGTGCCTACAGCTGTGAAAAGGTTCGGGTGCTTCGCTGCCAGCATCATTGCGCCATGGCCCCCCATAGAAAGCCCGGTGATCGCTCGTGATTCTTTTTGGTCCAGTGTACGATAATTTTGGTCAATAAATGGGATTAATTCACGGATAATGTAGCTTTCATACTGCACACTGTCCATTATGGGACTATCATAATAGTAACTAGAAGGACCTACTCCCGGGGTGACGATGATTAGTTGGTATTGGTCAGCGAGTTTGGGAACGAGTCCTGGTTCCGTGACTTTTTGATGCCAGTCAGAAAATGCCCCAAATCCTCCGTGTAAAAGGTATACTACAGGATATTTTGTATTCGATTCAGCGTATCCTTCAGGTAGTGTGATTGCGGCTTTTAGGTTTTTATCCATTATTTCACTTCTTACAGTCAAGGTGTCTACTTGCGAAAAAGCAAGGGTGGAAAAGAAGTAAATAAGGAACAGGGCTTTCTTCATAGGTTTAGGGTATTTTTAATTCAAGAGTAGGGTATTTTCTAGCTTTTCAAAACTCTATAAGCAGCTTCGATCAAATAGACATGTGGTGAAAATAGCTTTTTTTGAAATATTCTAGGAGGGAAAATTGATCATAGGGGAGTATTTCCTTTCGGAATAGGTATATTTCAAAGGTAAACTAGAAAAGAATGGAACGTCTAAAACGAACTGCTTTATTTCTGATTGTTTTGGTTTTCGGGGCTTTAGTACTCCGAGAAGGGTCGTTTATCTTGGTCCCTTTGGTTTGGGGAGTTTTCTTTTCTTTTGCACTTTCTCCCATTGCTGATTGGCTGGATTCAAAAGGTCTGCCAAGGAGTATTTCCATTATTATGAGTATCCTGCTTGTGACTCTGATTGCCGGAGGAATAGTATATGGTCTATTGAATCAGATGATCGGCCTGGTCAAAGACATTCCGGAAATTGGAGAGAATTTCAATAGGAAGATTGGAACTTATGTCGAACAGTTGGAAGGGCTACTTGGGCGAAAAGTGTTTGATCCTCAGAATCAGGAAGAGTTGTGGTCTGTAGTAAAAATCGAGAATTTAAATGAAACACTTTTTGCTACTGGTAAATCCTTGACTTTGGCTGGAATTATCCCGCTTTATATCTTTTTATTGATGTATTACCGGGATTTTTTCGTGACTTTTTTGATTAAATATTCAGAAAAAAGCAAAGAAAGGATTCTCACCTGGGCAAAGGATTCTGGAAAGGTCATACAGTCTTATTTGACGGGAATGATTTTAGTGACTTTGATTGTGGCAGTTTTATCGGGCTTATTCTTTTTCCTGATCGGAGTGAAATATTTTCTTTTGTTCGCCGCTTTCATAGCTATTCTTAATTTGATTCCCTACGTAGGCGTATTCGTGTCCTCTTTTTTTGCGATTCTATATGTTTTTCTTACCACGGACTCCATGCTTTATCCTTTGATGACCTTCGGAGTTCTCTGGGGGATTCAATTACTCGAAAACAATATTATCACTCCCTGGGTAGTGGGTTCACATGTCAAAGTCAATGCCCTCGCTGTGATTTTGGCAATTCTTCTAGGGGGATGGCTTTGGGGAATTTCTGGAATGGTTCTTTTCATTCCATTGGTAGGAGTCTTGAAAATCACCTTGGAAAGGTCCTCTGGGCTGGAGGCATTTGGTTTTTTACTTAGCGATGCTGTCCCTGTCCAAGATAACTCAGCGGGCGAGCGAGCCTGGTTTTCTTGGTTTAGAAAAGATAAGTAGCCCAAAATAAAAAATGCCAGCAAGTTTTGCTGGCAAGTAAAGTGTCGGGGTGGCAAGATTCGAACTTGCGACCTCCTGCTCCCAAAGCAGGCGCGATGACCGGGCTACGCTACACCCCGAGAATTTTTGATTTTTAAAACGGCCATTTGCCATTTAAGGATTCGAAGTTTCGGCCTTCCCGATCCCTATCGGGACGCGATGACCGGGCTACGCTACACCCCGAGATTTGATGAGCTTAACTCCCCAAACGGATTGCAAATGTATGGAAATTATTGAAAGTTTATTGATAGGCCTGAAAAAAATATCAGGCTTTATTTTTTGGGATTAATTTGAAAGAAAATGTGATCATTTAATGGATTACATTTTATCACTCTTTAGTGATTAAAACTTCTTTTGGCTCAATTTTGAGTGAATGGAATTTTCGCAGAAATAAAAAAAAACCTGACCATTGAGGGTCAGGTTTTTATGGGTGATCAGACTATCGTATAGTCCAGCTTTTCTCTGTACAACTTTTACTTTTTACTCTATTGCTTATTGCTATTCATCAATCTTTGTACCACTTCAGCAATAATAATTAAGACTGCAATGACTACAAAAAGGTATATCGGGTTCAATTTTCCGCTTTGTTAATGATCGCGCAATGATAAGATAATATTTACTTAACATGGCAAAAATTTATGTTAAGTTTTTGGCAATCGGGAAAAACTTAACATTGGATACTGCTTTTGACGAGCTTCATTGAATTTTTCTACCTTTGAAATAAAGATATTCATCATCCTATGTTCAAGTTTAATTCATTGCCTATCGTATTGCTACTGGGCTTAATTGTAGTTTTCACAAGCTGTCAATCGAGTGAGGAGCAAGAAATAGAATCAGTTCAAAAAATTGAGAAAGTCTCAATTGCAGAGATTGAAGCTGGGATTAAGGCATTTATCGATCAGAAAACAACTGAAAATGGAGGGGTTTTTCCGGTAAAGGATGAGAATCATGATTTGAAAATGAAATTAGTCAGAGTACATACTGAGTATCTCTCAAATCTTGGCCCTGAAAGACACTTTGCTTGCGTAGACTTGGTAGATGATAGTGGAGACGTATATGATGTAGACTTTTTTATGGAAGGAAAGCCCGGTGCTATGACCGTCACTGAAACTACCGTGCACAAACTCAATGGGAAGCCATTCTACTCATGGAGGCAAAATAAAGAAGATAAAACTTGGTATCGAGTAGCTCTAGAGGAGTCTACCAACCGATTATTGGGTGTAGTAGAGGGAAGTGATGAATTCCAGTTTTTTTATCATATCAGTGTTCCTGAACTTCAATCGGAAGCACGAATGTGGGTTCCGGTTCCTATCTCAGATCATTATCAGCAAGTGGAAGTGTTGGAAATGGAGCTTGCGGGTGAGACAGTGGAAATAGAAGATCAGGAATATGGTAATAAGTTTGTCTATTTTGAATTAGGGCCTACAGATAGTGGTAAGGAAATCAAGTTTTCTTATGCTGTCAAGCGGAAGGAAAAAGGACCGTATGAGGCACCAAGCCCGAATCCAGATTTATACCTTGCCTCCAATCGTCTGATGCCTAAAGGTGGTCGCTTTGAAGAGATTGCTAAAGAGGTACTAGGGTCGAAAATCAATGATTCCAAGCTTATCCAAGCAAGAGCATTGTATGATTATATCATTGACAATATGCGGTACATGAAGTTTGGAGACTATGGAAACGGCGATTCAAACTATGCTTGCGATTCTAAAACTGGTAATTGTTCAGAGTTTCATTCCTTCTTTATTTCCTTGGCTAGATCTGTAGATATTCCTGCTCGTTTTGCAATCGGAGCATCCATCCCCTCGGATAGGAATGAGGGAGGAATTGATGGGTATCATTGTTGGGCGGAATTTTATGCAGATGGAAAGTGGTGGCCTGTGGATATCTCAGAGGCTAATAAGTACACCGCATTGGCAACTTATTACTTTGGAAGGCATCCAGCCAACCGAATTGAACTTAGTAGGGGACGTGATTTACAAGTAAATCCAGGCCCACAAGAAGGCCCAATTAATTTTATAGCTTTTCCCTATCTGGAGATCGATGGTAAGGAAGTCAAAGCGCCATCAAAGTTCACCTTCCAGAGAAGTGAAAATTCTTAAAACAGAAACGGGTCCTAAAAGACCCGTTTTTTGTTTAATCGTTGTCAGGATGCTCATTGGATGGATGTTCTCCACCTTCAGATGGGTGTTCAGAGCTATCAGTAGGATGCTCGCTTCCGTCAGAGGGATGCTCATTGCTTTCAGCAGGTTGTTCAGTAGCAGCTTCTTGATTTTCTTCTTTTTTGCCGCCACAGGATGTCAATGTTGTGGCTGCCAGAAAACTAAAGGCTAAGCCGAGAGTCAGGAGTGATTTGATTTTTTTCATGATAATGTTGATGGTTTTTTGTGAAATTATCAGGAGGCTTTGAATAATGCAATAAAATGCGCTTAATCCTTATTTGCAGGATTCAATTATCGAAGGATTTTTTTGACTACCTCTCGTTTTACATAGACAATCAAAAACCAAACAAGGTAAGCTGATGCCATTCCAATCAATGCTCCTACCAGCAGGTCTAATGGATAATGCACTCCAAGGTAGATTCTAGTGTAGCTGACCAAAGCTGCATATAAGAAAAGCCAACCTAAGTAAGGGACTTTTTTTCTCATTTTTAAGTTGAGAAAAGTGGCCATGCCAAAAGTATTGGCAGCATGCGAAGATGCGAATCCATATAGCCCGCCACATCTTTCATAATTGTGAATCAAGCCTTCCCAGCGAGCATCGTGACAGGGTCGGAGTCGCTCGAAAAAGGGCTTCATAAAGCTTGATGTAATCTGATCTGCAAATAATATGGTCAGAGCGACCCCGCCAAAGACCCACCAACTGTTTTTGGGGTCATAGCGATAAATCTTATAGATCAAGAATAAGAATAAAGGGAGCCAGGTGACGGTTTTTGTAAGCTGAAATACAATGGGATCCAGCCAATCTGTATGAAAGGAATTTAGCCATAAAAACAGCTGCTCGTCCCATATTGACAATTGCTCAATCATGTAGGAAAGTTTAGCCAGTCAATATCTTTCTTCAAGTGTTTCAAAGTAAACTCCTCCTGACTTCCTACAGTAGGTTCATGCATGTAGGTCCACTCTGCTTGTGGAGGCATACTCATCAAAATACTCTCTGTTCGGCCATTTGTATCTAGTCCAAACTTAGTACCTGCATCCCACACAAGATTAAATTCCACATAGCGACCACGGCGGAGGTTCTGCCATCTTTTCTCATTTTCTCCAAAACTGATGCGGGAGTTTTTCTTCATAAAATGACCATAAACTTCAGGAAAGAGCCGTCCTAAAGCTAAGCTGAAATGAAGGATTTGCTCAAACTCAGCATCTGATTTACCCGAAAGGCGATCATAGAAAATCCCCCCAATCCCCCGGGTTTCGTTGCGGTGCTTCAAATAGAAATAATCATCTGCCCATGTTTTGAATTTTGGGTAGTAAGTCTGGTCGAATGCGTCGCAGGTCTTTTTCACTTCTTGATGAAAGTATTGGGCATCTTCAGGCACAATGTAGTGGGGAGTCAAATCAATTCCCCCACCAAACCAATGAACACCATTATCCATTTCGAAATACCTGATATTCATATGGATGATCGGAACCATGGGACTAAATGGATGCAAAACAATGGAAACTCCAGTGGCAAAAAAGTCAGCTTTTTCAAGACCTAGTTTCGCCAAAATCTTTTCAGGTGTCGGTCCATGAACTGCAGAAAAAGCCACTCCTCCTTTCTCGATTATTTGACCATTTTTGAAAATCCTGGTTCTCCCGCCACCTCCTTGTGCACGGTCCCATTTATCTTCCATAAAATGGCCCTGACCGTCATATTCTTCGAGTTTGGCACAAATATGATCCTGCATTTGCTGGTAAATCAGCGCTATTTCTTCTTTTGTTTTTCTAGCCATAACTAATTTTAGAAAGGGTAACCGATCCCAAAATTGAATACGGTCTGCCCTCTGACCCCAAAAGGTCGTCTGAATGAAATATTGTCTAAAACCCAACGCTCTCCTTCAGGCTGAGCGGGGTCAATTGCTTTCGTAGCAAGGTCCAGTCGGATAATCAGGAAATCAAAATCCATCCGGAGTCCAATGCCTGAACCTACTGCCAGTTCTTTGTAAAATCGATCGAAACGGAAGTCGGCTCCCGGTCTAGTTTGATCCACTCCGATGACCCAGGAGTTTCCGATGTCCAAAAATAAAGCCATGTCGAAATAGCTGAATAAATTTCTCCGGTATTCCAGCATGGATTCGATGATCATTTCTGCTGGCTCTTCAAAAGGGTAATCATACTCGCCTTCTGGACCTCTTCGAGGGTTTGAGCTACCGGGGCCAAGTCGTCTGGCTTGCCAAGCCCGGATACTAGTTCCACCTCCCGCAAAGAAATATTTTTCGTAAGGAAGAATACCATTACTGACACCATATGGTTGGGCTATTCCAAAATTTAGCCGGTAGGCCAATGTTTGTTTTTCGTCCAAAGGATAGTACCTTCTGAAGTCTGCCTGTAACTTCAGCCACTGGAAATTTGCGATTTCGGTTTCCTCACTGTTCGTCGGTATATCCCGAAAATTTAGCAGCGTACCGCCACTTTCTACAAAAAGTCTAAGCATGGAGGAGGGACGGTTCCTGAAGTTTCCATAGCTATTGAAATTAATAATAGACTGGCCTGAAATACTGCTGATGTAGGAAGGTAAAAATGACCAAATCAGATTGTTTCCTTGATTGGCAAGGTCTAGCAGGATTTCTCCAAACTCTGGAGTGATGGCAGGCGTCTGAATGTAGTTTAGATCGGCTACATTCAAGGTGAACTGCTGCCGATTATTCAGCGTAGCCCATGTGTAGGCGAGTTTTCCGTTGAAACTGGTTCGTGTATACTCAGGCCGGTTGGTATAATTATAACCAATCTGAACTCGGGTGTTTGGGTTATATCGTCCGAATTTTCTCAAGCTCGATGGGTAAAATGGGACTAAAAACCGAGGGAAAATCACTGAAGAAGAGATGCCCAGTTCCCGACTTTGATAAACTCCTTGATTTGTGGCTGATGCCACTCCTTCCAAACCTGCCCTGAAGTTGAATTCGAGGATTTCTCCACCTCTGAAAAAGTTTCTGTTTCGAAGGGAAGTACTGAAAAATGGCCCCGGTAGCTGCTCTGTAATGCTTAGACCTACCTGATTGGTTAATTGATATTTTTCTGCGGGCTGAGTGAATATGTTAGCAGTCAGTGAGTTGCCTAAGGTGTCAAAGGTGATGTTGACAAAGCGAAATAGGTCAAGATTGCTGAGCTGTTTTTGACTCTCGATGACCATATTTCTTTGGTAGGTACTCCCTTTTTCGAACAGGACTCTTGAATCAAGAATCTTTTCAGAATACCTGTCTCGATAAAAAGAAAAGTCAATTCCATTGTACTCTACATTCACCTGTTGGTCAGCAAATTCATTGGATGGTGGGTTGACGCGAAAGTTGATTTCATCCAAGGAATAGACTCTATGTTTTTCAGCAAAGGTTGGTTTTTGGATCTCCTGACTGATTTTAACGGTCTTTGCGACGGTATCCATGTAGACCAGGTATTCTAGATAGGTCTTGGTAAACATGTAGAAACCATTGTTTTTCAGGAGCTCTTCTACTCGGTTTCTCTCTGCAGTAATGTCATCCTGAGCATAAGCTTTGCCTGTTTTTAGAAGGCTTCTTTGCTTTGATTGGTTGAGTAGTTTGATGATTTCTTCGTTGTCTGTCCGGGTGTAGACAGAGTCGATCAGGTAGAGTGGCCCTTCCTCAATTTCATAAGTGACATAGGCTTTTTTCTTTTTAGTCTTTACCTCAAAATCTACCTTTGATTCAAAGAAACCATTGTTGTTAAGGTAACCAGAAAGATTTTGGGTCGTGTTTTTGATAGCGGTGGAATCCAAGCGCGTCACTGGATTGCCGGTTCGCATCAGTCCATTCCCATATTCTTCCTTGTACTTCAAACTTTCAATTCGGCCAGAGACTTTTTCGATACGTTTTTCTTCTTTTCGGCTTAAAGAGTCAACCTCCTCTTTTTCTTCTAAAGACTGGAGTTCGGCCTCAAAGTTTTTTCTTTTTTCTGCCACTTTGCTACTGTCGAAAAACGAACGGCCAATTCGATAAATGGATACGCCCGGAGAAACGTTCAGAAGCGGAATTCGAAAGTTCGTTTCAGGCTGAAGGAGAGCAGACAATCGTTCTTCATCGGCTTTTTCGATGCCTTTTAGCTCATTTTCAAAAAGCGCATATTCATTCTCTTGAAGATTTTTGGTGAGTGAGCATCCAAATGATAGTCCAAGCAGCAAAAGAAAAAGTATATATTTGGAGCTCTTCAAAATGGTGTAATCAGACGACATGCTAAGCAAAAATACAATTAAGTTTTTTAAATCCTTACATCAAAAGAAATACCGAATTGCCCATCAGCAGTTCTTTGTGGAGGGTAGAAAAAGCGTTTTGGAGCTATTGGAATCCTCCTTTGTGACCGATTGTGTTTATGCAACTCATGAATTCTTGGATACCTATGGAGACCGGCTCCGCCAAGCTAAGGTATCCTTTGAGCTAGCTACCCCTGCACAGCTCGAAAGTATGGGCCAGTATCAGAGTAATGACTCGGCGATCGCTTTGGTCCGAATGAAAGAAAATCAATTGCCGGAAATTCAATCCTCAGATTGGGTTCTCGCTTTAGACGATGTGCGGGATCCGGGAAATTTGGGTACGATCATCCGCATCGCTGATTGGTATGGAATCAAAAATTTACTCTTTTCCAAACAAACGGCCGATTTCTATAATCCTAAAGTGATACAATCAACGATGGGTTCCTTCACAAGGGTTAATTTTTACTACTGTGATTTAGCAGAAGTTTTGTCAGCGTTGAATTTACCCGTCTATGGAGCATTTATGGATGGAGAGAATGTCCACTCCATCCAATCTGTCGAACATGGAGTTTTATTGATGGGGAATGAATCAAATGGAGTTTCTCAAGAGCTAGAACCCTTCATCAGCAAAAAACTAGCTATTCCTGCTTTCGGTCAAGCTGAATCACTCAATGTAGCGGTTGCCACAGCTATTCTTTGTGACAACCTCAAAAGAATTAGCTCCTGGAAATGAAAAAAGTCAAAAACCTGCTCCAGAAAGTCGGATTCAATACCTTTTTATTGGGCTTGATCTTAGCCATTTTTCTGGCTTGGCTTTTCCCAAAATTAGGAAGTTCAGAAGGCCCTATTCATTGGAAGCCTTGGATCAATGGCGGGATAGCATTGGTTTTTTTCTTTTATGGAGTCAAGCTAAATCCAAGGCAGTTGATGGAGGGCTTGTCAAATTGGAAATTGCATCTGACGATTCAGCTTTTCACCTTCATTGTTTTTCCCTTTTTAGTTCTGCTGATATTCAGGTGGTTGCCATGGGTCGATCAAGATTTCGAGTTGGGTATTAGTTATTTAGCTGCTTTGCCTTCCACGGTCAGTGCCTCTGTAGTGATGGTTAATATTGCGGGTGGAAATGTTCCTGCCGCCATTTTCAATGCAAGTATTTCAGGTTTACTAGGGGTGGTAATTACCCCTGCCTGGATGGGTATTTTGGCTGAAAACCTCGGACAGGGTGAGGTGGATTTCTGGCCTACCTTTGTGGACTTGACCATAAAGGTCATCTTGCCGGTTTTTGCGGGTGTTTTATTGCATGGAAAGTTATTTCCATTGATCAGATCGCATCTTAAAAGACTGAAATATCTCGATCAGGCGATTATAATGATGATTGTATTCACTGCTTTTTCAGATAGCTTTTACCAGAAAATATTTCAACCTTATTCCTGGTTAAGTCTTTTGAAAATAGCCTTTTTGATGCTCATACTTTTTCTGATGGTGCTATTGTCTATTGAGTTGGTTTCACGCTTTCTCGGTTTTTCTATTAGGGATAGGATAACAGCGCTTTTTTGTGGATCCAAAAAATCCTTGGTACATGGAGTTGTTATTGGAAAAGTTATGTTTCCAGATCCTGCTGTTTTGGGACTGGTTTTACTCCCCGTGATGCTTTATCATTTCCAGCAGCTCTTGATTGGGTCATCTTTGGCGGAGTGGTTTGGAAGGAAAAACTTCCAATAAAAAAAGCCCGTTTTATCGGGCTCAAAATTTTAAATATGTTTTTCGGATAGTTTTTCGACTAGCTCCAAATACTGACTTTCAGCTTCAGTTTTGGAAAGTCCTTTCAGGTTCAACCATGCATTGTACTTGGCAGCTGCTTTGAAGTCAAATCCTCCTGGACGTTCGGTTTCATTATCACCTTCTGTGGCCTGTTTGTAAAGGGCATATAATTTCAAAAGTTCTTCATTTGAAGGTCTAGAGGTGAATTTCTTGGTAATCGCTACTGCCTCTTCAAGTGTAGTTGGTTTCATTTATGTACTTGGATAAAAGGATAAAGGATTCTAATTATGCTCAAAGATAGGGCATAAAAAAGGCCAACTTTTGAAGTTGGCCTTTGATATTGGTCAATAAAGCTTATCGCTTATTCATGGAAACGTAGTCGCGCTCGTTTGCACCAACATAAACCTGACGCGGTCTTCCGATTGGCTCTCCATTCTCACGCATTTCTTTCCACTGAGCGATCCATCCTGGGAGACGACCCAAGGCAAACATCACTGTAAACATGTCGGTAGGAATACCTAGCGCTCGGTAGATGATTCCTGAGTAGAAATCTACGTTTGGATAAAGCTTTCTATCGATAAAGTACTGATCATTTAGCGCAGCATATTCGAGTTCTTTTGCGATATCTAAAACTGGATCTTTAACGCCTAGCTTTTCTAGCACATCGTCAGCAGCTTTCTTGATGATTCGAGCTCGCGGATCGAAGTTTTTATAAACGCGGTGTCCAAAGCCCATAAGACGGAAAGGATCGTTTTTATCCTTCGCCTTGTCTAAATACTTTTTCGCATCTCCACCGTCGGCTTTGATCGCCTCCAGCATTTCGATCACTGATTGGTTAGCGCCACCGTGTAGAGGTCCCCAAAGAGCATTTATTCCTGCAGAGATAGAAGCATAAATAGATGCTTGGGAAGAACCTACGATTCGTACGGTAGAGGTAGAACAGTTTTGCTCGTGATCAGCGTGAAGGATTAGAAGTTGATCCAAAGCCTTTGCTACCACTGGGTCTACATCATACTTCTCAGCAGGAAGTGCAAACATCATTTTCAAGAAGTTGGAACAGTAATCCAAAGTATTGTCTGGATAGTTTACTGGGTGTCCCATTTCATTTTTATATGCCCAAGCAGCAAAAGTTGGCATTTTCGCAATCAGCCTGATGATGCTCAAGTTTACTTCATCCTCGGATCTGTTTGGATTAAGCGACTCTGGATAAAAAGCAGAAAGTGAACAGATCAAAGAGGATAGTACACCCATTGGATGGGCATTAGATGGGAATCCGTCCAAAATCTTTTTAATATCCTCATGCACCAATGTATGGTGAGTTACTTCACTGGAGAAAGCTTCAAATTGATCTTGAGTAGGAAGCTCACCATAGATAAGCAAGTAAGCCACTTCAAGAAAAGTAGATTTTTCGGCCAAGTCCTCGATACGATATCCTCTGTAGCGAAGAATACCTTTTTCCCCGTCCAAAAATGTGATAGCACTGGTAGTAGAACCGGTGTTTTTGTAACCTGGATCTAGGGTGATTAAGCCAGTTGAGCCTCGAAGCTTGGCAACGTCAATAGCAGGTTCGTTTTCGGTTCCCACTGTGACAGGAAATTCAAAATCTTGTCCGTTATAGGACAGCTTTACGGATTCAGACATATAGGTTTATTTTTGGATTACTACTTTCAAAAACTTGATAATCGCCCATAAGTTAACAAAATCCCCTATTTTATTTAGGATTATTTACACTTGGTGTATTTTGATTGTGCTAAAGGAAAAGGGCCTGTTTTGGTATTCTTCACTTGGTTGGAAGGCTTTTTTGCAAGGTGATATACGGACAGTTTTTTATTCGGAGGTATATCTTTTTTGCCAAACGTAAAAAAAGCCCCGAAGGGCTAATTTTAATCACAAAAATGTTCGAAAACTTCGACTAAGTGGTCTCCGATCATCTGGGCGTTTCTACCTTCGATATGGTGACGCTCAATGAAGTGTACCAATTCTCCGTCTTTGAACAAGGCCATTGCTGGAGAAGAGGGAGGGTAAGGCAATACAATTTCTCTGATTTTATTGACGGCATCGCGATCATTTCCTGCGAAAACCGTAGCAAGTGTGCTAGGCTTCTTTGCCGCCTTATCCAATGCATATCGTACACCTGGTCTTGCAGCTCCGGCTGCACAACCACATACTGAATTGATAACCACGAAGGTGGTACCCTTATGCTCAGAGCTAAGGTGCTCGCTTACCTGATCAGCTGTACGGAACTCTTCGAATCCGACGTCTGTCAATTCTGCACGCATCGGTGCGATTAATTCTTCTGGATACATATTCTTTACTTATTATTTGAAACTTACAGAAATCCTAATTCAAGTTTGGCAGCTTCTGACATCATGTCCTGTGAGTAGGGGGGATCGAAAGTCACCTCTACTTCTACATTGTTGATACCTTGAATCTGCTGTATTTTATTCTTAACCTCAGAAGGAATAAATTCCGCCGAGGGGCAATTCGGTGAGGTAAGAGTCATCAAGACATACACATTGTTGACCGGGTACACGGTGATCTCATAGATCAAGCCTAACTCATAGACATCTACGGGTATTTCTGGATCATATACCTGCTTGATGGCTTGTATTACCTTTTCTTTTGTCTGTGTTTTGGTTTCCTCCATGTTAGGCGTTCAATTTTGTTTGATACGCTAGCGCATAGCGTTTCATTTGTTGGATCATAGAGGCCAGTCCATTAGAACGCTGGCTTCCGATGATGCTTCCCATTCCTATTCGGTCGATAAAATTCAAATCTGCCTGAATGATTTCCTCTGGGCTGCGATTATCCAATACGCGAATCAACAGTGAAATCAATCCCTTGGTAATATCAGTGTTAGAATCAGCGAAATATCTGACCTTCCCATTCTCCTCGTCTGCGATCAACCAAACCTTGGATTGACATCCTTTGATCAGGTTTTCATCTTTTTGTTCATCAGCTGGAAATTCAGGTAATTTATCACCTAACTCCATGATGTAAAAAATGGTAGATTCCCGATCATCACCGAGGATTTCAAACTCTGATACAATTTCGTCTTGTAAGGTGCTGATGCTACTCATTTGTTTTTGATTCTAGCAATTTTGGCGATTCCTTCCGCCATATTTTCGATTTCAAATTTGGTGTTGTAAACAGCAAAACTAGCCCGTACAGTTCCCTCAATTCCAAATCGATGCATCAAAGGTTGTGTACAGTGATGCCCTGTCCTCACGGCGATTCCTCTCGCATCCAGCATTTGCCCCACGTCAAAAGGATGCATGCCTTGAATATTAAAAGAAAGTACCGAAACTTTGTCCGCTGCAGTCCCCACCGGGATGAAGCCTTTTATATCTTTGGTAAGCTGATTTGCATAGCTCAGAAGATCATCTTCATGCGCTTTGATCTGCTTTTTGCCAAGGGACTGAATAAAATCCAGCGCCTGCCCAAATGCGATTACATCGGCAATATTGGGCGTCCCCGCTTCGAATTTGAAAGGGATTTCATTGTAAGTGGTCTTTTCAAAGCTGACTTCTTTGATCATTTCACCACCACCAAGGAAGGGAGGCATTTCTTCCAGAATCTCCCGCTTCCCGTACAATACGCCTAGTCCAGTAGGTCCATAAAGCTTATGAGCAGAAAAGGCTAAGAAATCACAGTCTAGTTCCTGTACATCAATTTCTAAATGCGAAGTAGACTGGGCTCCATCCAAAAGCACTTTAGCTCCAATTTCATGAGCCGACTGGATGATTTTTTTGACTGGATTGATCGTGCCTAGGGCATTGGAAGCGTGAACGATGCTGACGAGTTTTGTCTTTGGGTTAAGCAGCTTTTCAAATTCCTCAAAGACAATTTCTCCATTTTCTTGAATGGGAATCACTCGAAGTTTGGCTCCCTTTTCTTCACACAGCATCTGCCAAGGCACAATATTGGAGTGGTGCTCCATGGTGGAAATAATGATTTCGTCATCTTTTCCGATAAACTTTCTTCCAAAAGTCTGAGCGACCAAGTTGATGCTTTCGGTGGTGCCCTTAGTGAAAATTACTTCAGCAGACTCTTGTGAATTGATAAAGTCCTTGACTTTTTCTCGAGTTGCCTCGTAATGGCGTGTTGCTCGATCTGCTAAGGTGTGCGCACCTCGGTGAATATTGGAATTGTCGTGTTCGTAGTAATTCCTCAAAGCATCAAGAACTGACTGAGGCTTTTGGGTAGTGGCTGCATTATCAAAATAAACCAAAGGCCTGCCATGTACTTCTTGGTGAAGCACAGGGAACAGGCCTCTGATTTTTTCCAAATCAAAACTCATGTATTGTTAGAATTTGCTGCCTAGACGATCTTGGATCAGCCCGACAACATGGTTTTTAAAGCTTTCTTCCTCAATTTTCTCCATCACTTCTCCAGCAAAAGCATATAAAAGCAATCCTTTGGCTTGGACCTTACCGATCCCTCGAGCTTGTAGATAAAACAAAGCCTCTTCATCAAGTTGACCTACTGTACAGCCGTGTGAACATTTAACATCATCTGCCCAAATTTCCAATTGTGGTTTGGTATTCACGATGGCATCCTCAGAAAGCAGGACATTATTATTCTGTTGGAATGCATTGGTTTTTTGTGCGTCTTGTCTTACGAAAATCTTTCCGTTGAAAACTCCTCTGGACTGAGCGTCAAAAATACCTTTATACATCTCATTTGACTCAGCATGCGGAATCGTATGGTCCACATTGGTATGATTATCTACATGCGTTTTTCCGTTCAGCAAATAAATCCCGTACATATTTCCTTCCGAGTTGCTACCGAGAAGGTTTAGGCTAAGGTTATTTCTAACCATATCTCCTGAAAGAGAAATATTCACAGAAGTAAATCGGGCATCAGACTGAATATCTGTCTCAATATTGCTGACCTCAATCGCCTGATTGGATTCGTTTTGTAGTCTGTAGTAATTGATGTGGGAGTTTAGTCCTCCTTTGATTTCAACTACTTTGTTGACAAAGTAAGCTTCCTCTCCCATACTGATACTTTGATCTAGGAAAGTAATCTCTGAGAAATCACCCACTTCTATCCAGAATCGAGGCGTGATAACCTGCCCGTCATTTGCTCCATTGAAAGAGAGCAGCAAGATGGGCTTTTCAACTTTGGTCTTTTTAGGGACTTTGATGCTGATTCCTCCTGAAAAGCTCGCTTGATTTAGAGCAGCAAAGGCATCTTTTTCTGCTTTGGCAATAGAACCGATCTCCGCTGAGCTTGATAGAATATTAGAAACTTCAAGGCCTTCGATAGTGGAGGACATTTCCTGAAGGAATTTTCCATTGGAAAAAACCAAAACATCTCCCTCAAATCCTTGAAAAACAGATTCTTTGATCAGGTTTTCTTCTACCGAAAGCTGATTAGCTTGATTGAAATTATCTAGGCTTTTTTCAAGCTTTTTGGTGATTCCGGTGAATTTATACTCTTCTTCCTTTGGAGCAGGAAGACCTGATTTTAGGTATAAGTTTTTCGCTGTCTGTCTGGCTTCCGTGAAGTTAGCGGGAGCGCTTTCAAGCAAATTCTCAAATAAATCTTCTTTTACTAAAGTGCTCATGTTTATTGATTTATACAGCAGCGTCTACTTCTTCTTTGATCCAGTCATACCCTTTCGCTTCCAGTTCGAGCGCAAGGTCTTTTGTACCTGACTTGACGATTTGTCCTTTGTACAACACGTGCACGTAATCAGGGACAATGTATTCTAACAGCCTTTGGTAGTGAGTTACTACGATAGTAGCAGTGTCAGGGCTTTTCAGCTTGTTGACGCCATTCGATACGATTCGAAGTGCATCGATATCGAGACCAGAGTCTGTTTCATCCAAAATGGAAAGCGTGGGCTCTAGCATTGCCATTTGGAAAATTTCGTTTCTCTTTTTTTCTCCTCCAGAGAATCCCTCATTGAGCGAACGGCTAAGCAATTTTTGGTCAATCTCAACCAATTTCATTTTCTCCTTCATCAAGGAAAGAAACTTTACTGCGTCCAAAGGCTCCTGACCACGATATTCACGTACTTGGTTTAGGGCTGTTCTTAGGAAGTTGGTAGAAGATACTCCGGGGATTTCTACCGGGTATTGAAATGCCAAAAAGACTCCTTCTCTAGCACGGTCTTCCGGCGCCAAGTCTAATAGATCTTTTCCCTTGAAAATTACTTCTCCTTCAGTAACCTCATATTCTTCCCGTCCTGCTAAAACAGAAGCAAGCGTAGATTTGCCAGAACCATTTGGTCCCATGATAGCGTGAACCTCACCTGGTTTTACTTCGAGATTGATTCCTCTGAGAATAGGCGTGCCTTCCACTGCGGCATGCAGATTTTTTATCGATAGCATAGTTGTGTTATTTCTAATGGTTTTACTGGATCAACCTACTGATCCTTCTAAGGTCAAGGCAAGAAGCTTTTGAGCTTCTACCGCAAACTCCATAGGAAGTTGATTCAATACTTCTTTGGCGTATCCATTGACGATCAAGGCTACTGCATCTTCTGTGCTGATACCACGCTGATTACAGTAGAAAATTTGATCTTCTCCAATTTTAGAAGTAGTAGCCTCATGCTCTACTTTGGCACTTGGATTTTGGATATCAATGTATGGGAAGGTATGAGCTCCGCATCGATCACCCATCAATAATGAATCACACTGTGAAAAATTCCGTGCGTTGGAAGCACGTTTCATCACTTGAACCTGTCCTCGGTAGGAGTTTTGAGATTTACCTGCAGAAATACCTTTCGATACGATTCGTGATTTAGTATTCTTGCCGATATGGATCATTTTTGTTCCTGTATCAGCTTGCTGCATGTTGTTTGTGACAGCTACAGAGTAAAATTCACCGATTGAATTGTCTCCTTTAAGGATACAAGAAGGATACTTCCAAGTCACAGCAGAACCCGTCTCCACCTGAGTCCAAGAAATTTTAGAATGATCTCCGGCACAGATTCCACGCTTCGTTACGAAATTGTAGATTCCGCCTTTTCCATCCTTGTCTCCAGGGAACCAGTTCTGTACGGTTGAGTATTTTACTTCAGCATGTGCTCCTGCATAAATTTCTACAACAGCAGCATGAAGTTGATTTTCATCTCTTTGGGGGGCAGTACAGCCTTCCAAATACGATACGTAAGACTCGTCCTCGGCTACAATTAAAGTTCGCTCAAACTGTCCTGTATTGGCAGCATTGATACGGAAGTAGGTAGATAGCTCCATTGGACATCTGACACCCTTCGGTATATAGCAAAAGGATCCATCAGAAAATACTGCTGAATTCAAAGCAGCATAATAGTTATCTGTCATGGGAACTACTGATCCCAAGTATTTCTTCACCAGTTCGGGATGCTCTTTTACTGCTTCGCTAAAGGAACAGAAGACGATTCCCAACTTGGCAAGTGTGCCTTTAAAAGTGGTCGCTACAGACACGGAGTCCAAGACTGCATCAACAGCAATTCCTTGAAGCCTTTTTTGCTCATTCAATGAAATCCCTAAGCGCTCATAAATGGCCAATAACTCAGGATCGATTTCGTCCAATGATTTTGGCTTTTTGGTTTGTTTAGGAGCTGAATAGTATCGAAGCTTTTGGAAATCCACCTTTGGGTAGGTGACGTTAGCCCATTCAGGCTCTTCCATAGCCTCCCAAGCGCGAAAAGCTTTCAAGCGCCAATCCAAAAGCCATTGAGGCTCTTCTTTTTTGGCGGAAATCCATCGTATAATTTCTTCATTAAGGCCTAAAGGAGCTTCATCTGCTTCATAATTGACGGACCAGCCGTGCTCATATTCTTTGGATGTAAACTCTTCTAAAATCTGATTGTCTTTGCTCATGGGGCGAGTTATTTAGACTAATTACATTTTGCTTGCGAAGGTACAACTTATAATCAAAATATAATGTTCCCGGTTATACGAAAATTCTATCAGGGATGCTGTTTGTCAATGAAAATGAGCAGAAAAACGCTGAAATTCAGTTTAAATAAAAATAAAAAAAAGCCCCAATAGAGGCTTTTAAACAGGATAGTTTTTTATTTAGATTTAGTCCAAATAGTATTTTTATTTTGTTTCTTTATCGAAAAATTGAATCGGGCGATTGATACTTTCTTCAAGAACAATCAAGGTTTCCGTTCTGTCTATGCCCTCTACCTTTTGAATTTTGTCCAGAACCATTCTGAGGTGGTTGGTATCTCGGCAGATGATTTTTGCAAAAATGGAATAGTTGCCTGTGGTGTAATAGGCGCTGACAACTTCAGATATTTCTTTGAGTCGCTCAATGACGGTGTCATAGAGGGAACTTTTCTCTAGGTAGATTCCCAAAAAAGCTGCGATGTCATATCCAAGTTTGGTGAAGTTTATATTTAAGGTCGCACTTTTCACAATCCCCATGTCCTCTAGCTTTTTCATCCTGACGTGAACCGTCCCGGATGAGACAAAGACTTTTTTGGCTATTTCGGTGTAGGGAGTCTTTGCGTCCTCATTGAGTAAGGAGATAATTTTTAAATCTATATTATCGATATCTGAATTTTTGTCCATCTTTTTAGATAGTTTTTAGATGATTTTTAACGAAACTGCTTGTAAATTAGAGATTGTTCAAAATAATGCAAAATTATTTTTTCAATTTGTAATTGAATCGATTTTATTTTTTATTTGTAGCCGATTTGAATACGTTTAAAAAATTTGGATTTAATTGCTTTTGATTATTTTTAATTTTGAAGTGATTAATAAAATCCGAATTTTCAGCTAAAAATCGGACTTTTAATCTCTAAAGTTATATTTGGGTTTATATTCTGAAAAAAGTCTTGCCGGTGGCAGGACTTTTTTGTTTGGGCTTTCTAAAATTTAAAATGCAAAAAATTGTATTCGAAAAAAAATTTAATGTATTTTTGAGCAATCCTTTAAAAATCATGACAAAAACAGCCCTATCCATCAAGATTTTTGTAGCGTTTTTAAGTGTAACATTGATTAGTGTTCACCCAATTCAACCTTCAAGCGCACAGGCAGCAAGCATTGTCTCCAAAGCTGAAGTAAATTACAATAAGGTTAGTTTCAGAAATTTAGCCTATGAAAACTTAGAGGCGGAGATAGTATCTTCCGAAGAAGTGACCTATTTGCCTTTGACAGTGAAGGAAAAAGAGATTGCTCGCGATCTTGCTTCTAGCTGGGTTTGGCCGGAGTATACCTTAGATATGATTGACTCTTACTCGCCATTTTTGTTCCGCACCAAAAAGTCAAGAGAGTATGAAGAGGTGAAGGTCTTGGTCAAGGTGGATTTTAGAGGAAAAGTCAGTGGTTATGAGTTCCTAACTGAATTGGATAAAGGTACGCAAGAGCGGATGGATTATTTAATCAGGAAATTGCCTGCTTGCAAGGCTGTGCCAGGATACCCAACTTACAATTCGACGACTTTCGAATTGACAATTCGAAAAGAATAATTCTCCTACATTTTTTTTAAACGGTGGTGAATCGATTTCTTGGCTTTTTTACCTTAGCCAAGTAATAAAATGCCACCAATATGTATAAGCAACTCATACTTTTACTCTTAGCCTTTTTTGGTTTAGGGCAGGGATTTGCCCAAGTCAAGGAGTTCCGAAAGGATAAAGCCTATCCTGAAAAAGACTCAAAAGGAAAATACTACACTGTATCTGGTGAACGCCATGGTCCTTCTTTTTTCAAAAAGGAGGTTTTCCCTGAAGTGGAATATACCCCCGGTGACCAACTGACTTTTGATAAGTATCACACAGTTGATGTGATGTACCATTGGTACGAAAAATGGGCTGCAGCCTTTCCAGAAATCACAGATTTATATGTGATCGGCTATTCATTTGAAGGTAGGCCCATTTACCAAATGACGATCACGAATAAGGAGACAGGAAAGGATACCGATAAGCCTGCTGCTTATTTCGAAGGAGGGAGACATTCAGGTGAAATCACTTCCTCAGAATCTATTCTTTGGCTGACCAAGCACCTATTGGAAAACTACGGAAAGGACGAAGAGATCACTCATTTGATTGACACCAAAGCAATCTATCTCCGGCCACAAAATAACCCGGACGGTTCCAACCTTTATCTTTTTTCGGCTCAGAGAAACAGAAGCACCGTAAGACCTCATGATAATGATAGAGATGGTTTGGTGGACGAAGATCCCGAGGAAGATCTTGATGGAGATGGGATCATATATCAAATGCGCAAAATGGCCGTTACGGAGGAGGAAAAGAAAAAAGCAAATTATATCGTGAATCCCGACCATCCATCCGGCAAGCTGATGAAGCGTGTTTTTGCCGGCCAAGGTGATTATTTAGTTTTCACCGAAGGTATCGACAATGATGGAGATGGAGATTACAATGAAGATGGGGTAGGAGGCTTGGACCTTCATAGAAATTACCCTGAAAATTGGCGTCCGGATATCGGAGGAGACCTTACAGGAAGAGGCTACACTCAATATGGTGCCGGTCAATACCCGCTAAGTGAAGCAGAAACCCGCTCTACTGTATTGTGGATTCTAAGCCATCCCAATATTTCTGTGGTCAACTCCATGGATACACGTGTTCCCATGCACCTTCGTCCACCATCCACCTCCAAAAGTGAGGAGCGAATGTATCCTGAAGATTTGGCGATTTACAAGGAAATGGATGAGCTTGGACTTTCCTATACGGCCTATCCATGGGCTGGAGATGTCTATGAAACCTATTCTACTCGCTACAAAGTCAATCGATTGACAGGAGACCCACTCAAGCCTTCTCCACTTTTCGGTCATGGTCCTGACTTTGGCTACTTTTATTTCGGAAGCATTTGGTATGGTGATGAGCTCTGGAACAACGGGGCTATGAAAGATTATAATGGGGATGGGGTCTATGATGACTATGATGGTCTTGTATGGGATGAAGAGGAAAACGGAGGCCGTGGATTTAAATCTTGGACACCTTTCACCCATCCTGAATTGGGCGAAGTAGAGATTGGAGGTTTTCATCCTAAATTCTTTGGACAAAATGGTCCACCTTGGCAACTTGAGGATTGGGCTAGAAAACAAGCCTTGTTCAATTTGGCTATGGCTCAACGACTACCTGAGTTGAAAGTAGAGACTCCAGAGGTCAAAAAAATATCCGATGGTGTATTTGAGGTTTCTCTTTCTTGGACCAATGTAGGTGGATTGCCTGTTGCCCTTGAGCAAGCCAAATTGGTTAAGATTGTTCAGGAAGATCGTGTCACGCTGGAGTTTGATAAGGAACTGATGGAAGGGTATGAAAATGCCAAAGTGAAAATCACATCTCCTGAGCTATATGATAAGACAATTTATGCAGGACATACAGGGAAAGGAGAGACAAAAAAAGTGACCTTCCGAGTGGAAGTAAAAATGGATGAAGAAGTCACCGGAAAAATCAAACTGTCTTCCACGCGTGGAGGATTTATCAGTCAAGAAATTACGCTAAATAATTGATTATTATATGATGATTAAAAGTAGAATAATTGCGGCAGGGGTTTTCTTGCTGCTTTTTCTGAGTCTAGAAGGGCACGCTCAGCAAAAACGCTCTCTGACTCATGCGGACTATGACGGATGGGAGAGCCTATCTTCTGACCGCATTACCAAAGATGGGAAGTGGGTAGGATATATGATCTCACCTCAAGAAGGGGATGCAAGACTGGAGTTGATGCCCTATCGGGATCCCTCCAAAAAAATGATTATCCCCCGGGCATCAGGCTGGAATTTCTCTCCTGACGATGCTTTTGCCGTGGGGAAAATAGAGCCACAGTATGACTCGGTTCGTGTTTTGAAGCTTAAAAAGACCAAAAAGGATGAAATGCCTAAGGATAGCTTGTTTATCTATGATTTGGCTAAAGGCTCCATCGAAAAGCTAGCAGAGGTCAAATCTTTTTCCATTCCTGAAAAGTCCGGAAGTTGGATTGCTATTCATTTTGAAAAAGAAAAACCTGCCAAAAAGGATCCCGCTGACTCAACAGCTAAAGCGGAAAAGCCAAAGAAAACTGACGGAACAAAATTATTGGTTCGATCCTTGGATGGCTCGAAAAAGTATGAATTCGACCGGGTAAAGAGCTACGGTTTTTCGCCAAATGGAGACTTTCTTCAATTTGTCTTGGCAACAGAAGATACCTTAGATAATGCATCCATTCACCTTCTTAATCTTCAGACAGGGGAGGAAACTAGCATTCATGAAGGCTTCACTGAGTATTCTAGGATGAAGTTTTCTCCAGCATCTAAGTTTTTGGCATTTGTGACAACAGACGATTCTACCAAAGCTGAAAAGCCCTATTACTCTTTGATGCTTTATCAAACAGCTTCTCAAAACCTCGAAAAAATAGCGGATGAAAATTCTCAAGGAATTCTATCTGATGCTAGAATCAGTCAGGATGAATCGATCGTGTTTTCAGAGGATGAACAGTTACTCTTCTTCGGAGTGACCAATGATTACGTGGACTATGCATACGAAAGCGACACCACCATTCTGGATGAAGATCGAGTAAGCTTGGATATCTGGGGCTGGCAGGATGCTGAAATCCAGCCCATGCAATTGAGAAATAAGTCAAGAGAGGAAAAAAGAGCATACAAAGCGGTGATGGATATTTCTTCAAAGCAGATACATCAGCTAGAAGACCGCGAGATTCAAAATCTGATTTTGCCTAGCAAAGTAGAAAATACCACGGCAATCGCTTGGACAGATAGTCCGTATCGTAGAGAATACAGCTGGAATATTCAGATTGGTAGAGACATTTATTTGGTAGATTTCGAAACGGGAGACCGGACATTGATCGAGAAAGATGTGCCAGGCTATCCAAGTCTTTCTCCGGAAGGAAAATTCATCACTTGGTATGGCTCTCGGGATAGTTCTTGGGTGGCTTTTGATGTCGCAAATAAAAAGCGAATCAATCTGACGGAAGCATTGGATGTACCCTTCTATGAAGAGCTTCATGATTCTCCATCCCTACCAGGTTCATATGGTACTGGAGGCTGGATGGCAGGAGATGCGGCTATCTTGATCAACGATCGTTATGATGTCTGGAAGATTGATCCACGTAATCCCACTGCAGCTCTGAATATTACGAAAGGCGAGGGAAGAAAGAATAAGATCACATTTAGACGCCAATCTTTGGATCGTGAAGAGCGATTTATTGATCCGAAATCTGAATTGTATCTAACTGCATTCAACGAGCTTACCAAGGAATCCGGAATGTACAAGGGAGATTATTCTGGACAAACGCTTTCAGAAGTTTTGATGACTCCACACAGATACTATGGATTGAATAAAGCGAAAGAGAGCGATCATTTAGTAATTCAGAGAAGCACCTATAAGGAAAGTCCCGACCTGTATATCACAGATTTGAAATTGAAGGATATGAAAAAGGTGTCAAACCTGAATCCTCAGCAAAGTCAGGTCAAATGGGGCAGCGTGGAGTTGGTAGATTATTTAGCCAATGATGGTACCCCACTGCAAGGATTGCTCTACAAGCCAGAGTATTTTGACCCGAACAAGAAGTATCCAATGATGGTATATTTTTATGAGCGAAACAGTGATGGATTGCATAATTATCGTTCTCCTGCACCTTCTGCTTCCACAATCAATATTCCTTATTTCGTAAGCAATGATTATGTGGTATTTGTGCCAGATATCAAATACGATTTAGGACTTCCGGGACCTAGTGCCTACAACTGTATCATTCCAGGTGTACAATCTATTGTGGCAAAAGGATTTGTGGATGCGGATAATATGGCCATTCAAGGTCAGAGTTGGGGAGGCTATCAAGTTGCTTATTTGATTACCCAAACGAATATGTTCAAAGCAGCAGGAGCAGGTGCTCCCGTGGTAAATATGACCTCTGCTTACGGCGGAATTCGTTGGGGAACAGGGATGAGCCGAATGTTCCAATATGAGCAGACCCAGTCAAGAATTGGTGGTACGCTTTGGGAAAAGCCGATTTACTACATCGAAAACTCTCCACTATTCTTCATGGATAGAGTACAGACACCGGTATTGATCATGCACAATGATGAAGATGGAGCAGTGCCCTGGTACCAGGGGATTGAAATGTTTATGGCTTTGAAAAGACTGAATCAGCCTGCATGGCTTTTACAGTACAATGGAGAGGATCATAACCTTCGTCAACGCAAAAATCGAAAGGATCTATCTATTCGACTAAGTCAGTTCTTTGACCATTATCTGAAAGGTGCACCAGCTCCACTTTGGATGACAGAGGGACTGCCTGCTGTAGAAAAAGGAAGGACGCTCAAATATGAGTTAGAAGACTAAGATAATCCCGAAAAAGAAGGCTGTCATCGAATTTGACAGCCTTTTTTATTTTAAGAGTAATCTTGAATTTTTGAAATCAAGCCATCTTTAAATGTGAAAACTGATTTGCCTTTCAGGTTGATTTCTTCACCTTTTTTCAAGCTTCCATCCGGAAAATCTTTCCCAAGAATGGCATGATACTTCAAGTGAACTTCAGTGTAACGTGCCTGGTGAATATATTTTTCCGGTGATTGTTCCCGGGTTTCAAAAAAATCCAAGGCTTGAATAGCTTGCTTTTCAAATTCATCAATTCCTTGGGTACTGTGAGTTATCTCTCCATTTGTATAATTTTCAAAGATTACATCTTTATGAAGAGGTTTTAGCATTCCCTTCACATCCTTTTGATTATAGGAATTGATATAGCTATCGATTAGTGTCTCTCTTTGTAGATTTAGCATGGCACGAGATTCTTAATTAGACTGCCACAGGAGCTTTGATATGTGGGTGCGGATCATAGTTTACCAATTCGAAATCTTCGTACTTGAAAGCAAAAAGATCCTTCACTTCTGGGTTTATTTTCATCGTAGGAAGAGGCCTGTGGTCTCGGCTTAGTTGAAGTTTGGCTTGCTCAAGGTGATTCAAGTAAAGATGTGCATCTCCAAAAGTATGAACGAAGTCTCCTGGCTCGAGATCACATACTTGCGCTAGCATCATGGTGAAAAGCGCATACGAAGCAATATTGAAAGGTACTCCCAAGAAAACATCTGCACTTCTTTGATAAAGTTGGCAAGAAAGTTTGCCATCGGCTACGTAAAACTGGAAAAGGGTATGACAAGGCGGAAGAGCCATATTGTCTACATCGGCTACATTCCAAGCACTGACGATATGTCTACGACTATCCGGCTTATTCTTGATTTGCTCTACGAGTTTCTTGATTTGATCGATTTCACCGCCTTTGCCATCAGGCCAGTGGCGCCACTGATACCCATAAACTGGACCGAGGTCTCCATTTTCATCAGCCCATTCGTCCCAGATGGATACTCCGTTTTCTTTTAGCCAATCAATATTTGTACTGCCTCTCAAAAACCAAAGAAGCTCTATGATGATGGAACGAAGGTGCAGTTTTTTTGTAGTCACCACAGGAAAGCCTTCAGATAGGTCAAATCGCATCTGATGACCAAAAATACTCAAGGTTCCCGTACCTGTCCGGTCCGTTTTCTTTGTCCCTTCATCCAAAATCTTTTGCATCAAATCGTGATACTGCTTCATGGTCTTTGCTTCAAGTTTTAAATATTGATACAAGATAATAGCTTCCTCGGAAAATCTGAATCTCTACAAACAAAGGTGAAGCTTTCTGCTTATACTTGTCAGAGATTTGGACCAGCCTTTCAGAATGTTTTCAAAAAAACAATCAAACATATTTCTCACGCTTTCAGGACTTTTTACCCTTATTCTGTTGATTTGGCGACCCGTTCCAAAGTTTGATTATGATTTTGAACAGTTTTTTCCGCAGGATAATGAAGCGCTGAGTTTTTATAAGAGTTACGCAGATATTTTCGGAGGGGACAATGATTACCTTCTTCTTGCTTTTGAAAATGATGACCAAGAACTCTGGCAGCCTGAATTTCTTTCGAATTTCGAAAGTCTACAATCTCAAATTAAGGTCTTGGAAGGAGTGGATACTACCATTTCAGTTTTAGACCTAAGAGAGCCTCGAATTGGAGCTTTTGGAGTTCAGTTTAGACAGGTAGTCACTTGGGATGAAAGTCGGGTTAACTTAACCTTACCTAATAGTCAGCTTGCAGGAAGTTTGATTTCTGAGGATGGCAATGCCTTGCTTTTGCTTGTGAAAAATAAAACAGGTATGAGCAAGGAGGCTGGGGATGTGCTTTACCAGTCTATTCGTGAGGAAATCGATGAGTCCGAATTAAAACTAAGAGCCGTTGCCGGTAAAATTCAAACTCAGGGAGATTTCGTAAAATTGATGCAATCTGAGTTCGGATTTTTCTTTGCCATTAGTTTGGTGGTCATGCTCTTGATCCTGACCCTGTTATTTCGATCTTGGTGGGGAGTGGTGATTCCTTTTGTGGTTCTCTTGATTGGGGTTTTGTGGGCTTTTGGTGTGATTCTTTGGATGGGAAAGCCCTTAGCCTTAATGTCTGTCATGCAACCAACCATTTTCCTGATAGTTGGGCTCAGTGCGTTGATTCACTTTTTTGTTCATTTGGTCAAGAAGCTTCAAGCCGATACAGATCAAAAGGAAGCGATAAGACATTCCTATAAGCAGCTTTTTATTCCGGTTCTGGTGACCATGATGACCACTGCCCTAGGATTCTTTTCCCTTTGGTTCACTTCCATTCCGGCTCTTCAGGATTTTGGATTGACCACGGCTGTCGGGATTTTCATGATCTTTTTGGCAGTGATAGGCATTAGTCCGGGACTCCTTTATTTGGTGAGCAAAAGCTTAAATGCCAGGCCTTTGAAAGCCAAACGAGCTGTCAGTTTGCAAACCCTCTTTTCCCTGATTTTAAAGCGAAGAAAAGTCATCGGTTTTGGCTTTCTGGCGATGAGTATCATTGCAGTTTTTTTAGGATTGAGAATCCCAATTAATGGATACCTGCTCGATAACTTACCCTTTGACCATACCATTCGAGAGGACTTTGGATATTTTGACAGTGAGTTTGGGGGATCAAATCCGTTTGAGCTTTCCTTGGAGCTAGGGGAGGAGGCTGATACATTTTGGGATTATGAAGTTCTTCAGCAGGTCCAAAAGCTGGAAGAGGAATTGAATGAGGTTTTTGGAGAAAATAAATTCATATCTCCCATTACACTCACAAAAACCCTTAATCAGGCTCAAAATCAGGGTGATGTGGATGCGTTTCGGTTTCCAAGTCGTGGTCAATTTATCCGTATGCAGCGGATTTTGAGGCAAGGCAGCGGCGGATTGGTAGAAGGACTCATCGATTCGACTGGGAGAATTTCTCGAATCAGTGGAAGATTGCCAGACTTCGGAAGTTATAAGATGCGAAACTTGAGATCTGAGCTAGATCGGTTTATCCAATCTGAACTGGACTCATCACTTTTGAAAACAAGATGGACAGGCACTGCTTTTTTGATTGATCAGGGTCATGAGTCGGTCACCTGGCAGATGGCGAGAGGCCTAGGGGTAGCATTTTTGTTGGTAGGGCTTATCGCAGGGATATTATTCCGCTCTTGGCGGATTTCATTTTTGCTTTTAATCCCAAATGTGATTCCACTTCTTTTAATGCTTGCAGTGATGTACTTTTTGGGTATAGAATTCAAGTTGACTACCGCTATTTTATTTACGGTGGCATTTGGGATTGCTGTAGATGACAGTATTCATTTTATGACAAGATTCAGACTTGAACTAGGCTCCGGTAGAAGTTTCTTTTACGCCATGAAGCGGACGTTTTTGGAGACGGGAAAAGCCATTCTGCTGACTACCGTAGTCTTGGTGTCGGGATTTGTCTTGTTTGTATTGAGTGATTTTGGAGTGACTTTTTACTCCGGAGTACTCATTAGTTGTGCCTTGGTTTTTGCGCTCTTGGCTGACTTGATGCTACTACCGCTACTTCTCATTCCCATGAAGCGCGTTTGGGAAGGAAAACAAAACTCTGAGACTTAATCTATCAATTGAAAAGTCGCTGAAACAGGATAATGATCCGAATAATCTACTTCTCGATGAGTGTCAAATTGGGTCGCTTTCAGATTTGGAGAGGAGAAAATATGATCGATGCGGAGGAAAAATAGTACCCGATTGTAAGTGAATCCAAATCCTTTACCGGCGTTCTCAAAGGCATTGTTCAAATTTCGACTCAATCGAAAATAGCTATTGGAATAGGGGATTTCATTTAAGTCTCCCATCAAAATGATCGGATGGGGCGAGTTAATGATGTGTTGCTCCAAAACGTCAAGTTGCTGACTCCGGTAAAGACTACCTTGATGAAGTTTTTTGAGAGTTTGTCGATAATTGGCTCTAACCCCCTCGAGATCATCTAGATTTTCAGAGTTGATTTTCATGGACTCTAGATGGCAGTTGTAGATTCGGATCGTGTCTTTTTGGTAGAGGACATCTGCGAAAATCGCCCCATTGGTTTTTTTATTATCAAACACCTTCCCTTGGTTGACTATGGGTAAGGCAGAACTTATAGCGAGTCCATAGGATCTCCTGTCAGGTCTTCCTTCGATGATTTCGTAATAAATCTCCTTGTCATTCTCCTTTCCCAGTAAGTTCACGGCATTACGGGAGGGAGAGGTGTAGTCCTGATAAAACTCCTGAAATACCTTGATCTGAGCCGGGTGCTCCTGAATCCAAGAAAAGATATTAGGATCAAACTCACCTCCGATTCTCCGCTTGTAGTCAAAGAGGTGAACATTATAACTCAGCACACTTAGTCCTTGCTTACTATCATTGGTTAGGTTCCATTGCACAGTGATTTCAGCGAATCGATACCCTATTGCTAATGCAAAAAGCGGAATTAAAGCAGATTTTTTCCAACTCAATGCTAAAATCAAGAACAAAAAAAGATTGGCTAGCCAAATGAGGGGAATAAAAAAAGGAATGAGGCCAACATACTGGAAATCACCTGGTCTGACATACACACTGCCGAATATCAGCAGGGAAACGAAAAAAAGCAGCCAAGCAAAATATCTCATAAGGTTTGTAAAAGTATGAATCAAATTTTGATTTTTATTAGCGCGCCACCCAACTTTGGGCTTGGCGAAACCGTATAGCAGCAAATGTGATGCAAAAACAAAATGATTTTACTTATTTGCTGCAAAACCTTTGATAAAAGTTCAGGCAAGGATTTTGTAGCTTTGTTTTAACGAAAACTCCAACCAAATAATATGATGAAGAAACGATACGTTTTTCCTTTTGCAATGTTGATTACGATGGTCATGGTAGCCTGTGGAGGCTCGAAAGAGGAAAGTTCCGAGGAGATGGATTCAATGGAAGTATCTGAATCCTCTGAAGCCGAATCTCGACCAAGTCCACTAGAAGTCAAAGAAGGGCAAATAGCCGGAAAGGCATTCAAGGTGCAGTATGGATCTCCTGCGGTAAAAGGAAGAACCGTTTGGGGTGACTTGGTTCCCTATAATGTAGTTTGGCGTACCGGTGCCAACGAGGCGACTTTTGTAGATCTTTCTGAGGATATGACAGTTGAAGGTCAAAGCCTCAAAGCAGGTAAGTATTCTCTTTTCACCATCCCCAAAGAATCAGGAGCCTGGACAGTAATCTTTAATAGTGAATGGGATTTGGAGCATGGGCATTTTCAGTATGATGAAAAGCAGGATGTATTGCGGGTAGAGGTAACTCCATCTTGGGAAGAAAGCTCTCAAGAGCGCCTTGCAATTGATATCGAGGAGCCAGGCTTGGTCATTCGTTGGGAAAAGCTAAAACTTCCAATCAGTATTCAATAGGAATTGATTTAAACCAAATAAAACCCTGATTTTATCCAAAGTCAGGGTTTTGCTTTTTTATAAGTAGCTGTCGAAGCTATTTTTGATTTTGCTATATTGGCAATCTTTAAAACACCCGAATTTCATGAAGTATTTCTGGTTTATCCTCGTATTGCTAATCACCCTTTCTCTTGGATATTTCGCTTCAAAGCCCTTAGGACCAGCGCCACCACTTGCGCCACTTCTTGATCCGAATGTTGGTTTTTGGCAAAACATGTACAGCGAAGATGATCTTGCTGCCGAAAATCTAGAACTAGCTGGGCTAAATTCTACGGTAAAGGTGGTTTATGATGAGAATTTGATTCCTCACATCTTTGCTGACAATGCTGAAGATCTTTATCGGGCTCAAGGCTATGTGACAGCAAAGCATAGACTTTGGCAAATGGAGTTTCAGACGATGGCTGCAGCAGGTCGTATTTCTGAAATTGTAGGGCCGGTGGCTTTGGAATTGGACCGAATGACCCGTCGAAAAGGACTCGCCTACGGAGCAGAGTTAGGCTATGAATTTGTCAAAGAAAATCATCCAGAAATGATGCCCTTGATTGATGCTTTCGCGGATGGTGTGAATCAGTATGTCGAAAGTTTGGATGATGCAAGACTACCTGTAGAATACAAGATTCTAAATTATCGACCTGAAAAATGGTCCGCATACAAATCTCTGCTGCTTCTAAAGTACATGTCAGATATGCTGATGGGTGACAGAGATTTACAATACTCCAATCTTCGAAAGATTATTGGGCAGGAGAAATTGGATGTTCTTTTCCCAGAGTTTCCTGAAGAGAATGACCCTGTGATTGAAGCCGATCGGGTTTGGGATTTTACACCTGTATCTATTGATGTGCCTGACTCATTGAATTATCCAAATGACGCTTTGACCATCGATCCATTGCCACAGCCAGAGGACGGGGTCGGGTCAAACAATTGGGCCGTTTCCGGCTCCAAAACTCAAAACGGAAACCCAATTCTAGCCAATGATCCACATTTGAGTCTGAATCTTCCTTCCCTTTGGTACAGTATGCAACTTACTACTCCGGAGTTTTCTGTCAAAGGAGCCACGCTCCCAGGAGCTTTAGGGGTGATTTCCGGATTTAATCAAAATATCGCTTGGGGAGTGACAAACGCAACCAAGGATGCCAGAGATTGGTACAAAATCACTTTTGAAGATGATAGCAGAAGTAGATATCGATATGGTGATGAATGGAGAGAGAGTTCCTTCCGCATTGAAGAGATAAAGGTAAAAGGTGAGGAAACCTTTATGGATACCGTAGTCTACACTCATTATGGCCCGGTAGTTTATGATAGAAGTTTCCGGTCGGACCGTCAGGATGTCAACTTTTCGCTGAAATGGACTGTGCACATGGGTTCGAATGAGCAGCTTACATTTTTGAAGATGAATAAGGCCAAAAACCACCAAGATTACATGGATGCCTTAGACCATTACACCGCTCCTGCACAGAACTTTGTTTTTGCATCAAAGGAAGGGGACATAGCCATGAGGATTCAAGGTAAATTCCCTGTCAAATGGGAGGGTCAAGGTAAATTCTTCATGGATGGAGCAGATCCGCAGATGGAATGGCAGGCTTATATTCCCAATGAGCACAACCCTAGTACCCTCAATCCAGAGCGCGGTTTTGTTTCTTCAGCTAATCAGCATCCAGTGGATCCTTCATACCCTTATTATGTCTTTGACAATAGCTACGAGCATTACAGAAATCGAAGGTTGAACGGGGAGTTGAGAAGGTTAAACTCCATAACAGTGGAGGAAATGAAGGCTCTTCAATTTGACGATTATTACCTTCATGCTGCCGAGGCCTTGCCTGTAATGATCGAACTTTTGGAAACTCAAGATTTTCAAGATGAAAAAGCATCCAAATATTTGCAAGAGTTGAAAGACTGGGATTTTTATGCTGACCCCAATCAGAAAGCACCCACGCTATTTTACAATTGGTGGGGAAAGACCTACAATCAACTTTGGAAGGAATGGGAAGAATGGAATGTGCCGGTAGTACGTCCAAATTACTACCAAACTGTCAAATTGATGCGGGAGAATCCGGAGAGTGAGTTTTTTGACAATAAAATGACCGATGAAGTTGAAACAGCCAAGATTCATGTCAACAAAGCCTTTCAAGAAATGGTGGCCGATATGAAAGAGTGGGAAAATGAGGAGGGGGATTATGCCTGGGCAAATTATAAAAGGACTAGTATTCAGCACTTGGTACCTCAATTTGAGTCTTTCTCGGTGAAGAATGTCTACACCGGTGGAGGTTCGGGTATTTTGAATGCAACTAGTAGCAGAGCAGGGGCAAGTTGGCGAATGGTCGTGGAGTTGGGCGAACCAATAAAAGCCTATGGTATTTATCCAGGAGGTCAATCCGGGAATCCAGGATCAAAATATTACGATAATTTTATTTCCAAATGGGCCAATGGGGAGTACCTCAACTTTGATTTGAGAGAGTCAAATCAAACTGAAAACATCTTATTTGAAACCAACCTGACTCCAAAACAATGAAATTTATAGCATTCTTGGTTCTTTCCTTTGTGGTTGTCCTTCTTGTGAATGGCGCCACATCCTATATTGGGGCAATGATAGCCCTAGCATTACTTGGGGCATTGATGCACCCTGGAAGCTTTGCAGCTTTCTTTGGTGGTGGTTTTGGAATGGCGTTGGCTTGGACTTCTTTGGCTCTGTTTTTGAAGTTTTCTACAGGAAGTGATTTGCCTGAGAAAATGGGAGAGCTATTTGGAGTAAATTCTGCGATGGCTATTTTATTGATCACGGCTGTGATTGGATTTGTACTTGGTGCATTCAGTGGTTTAAGCGGCCACCTGTTTTGGAAAATGTTTCGGAAAAAGCCAAAGAACATTTATCGGGGTAATCTTTAGGATTAATTCTGGATTTTTTTGGCCTAATTTTCCGACAAATTAGTTTTTCAATTTATTGAAATGAGTACCTTTGGTACTCGCTTTATATCTAATTTTTAATGCTTGAGTCTCTTATTACCTCTAAAACACGGCTGAGACTTCTCGTGAAGTTTTTTGTAAATGACCAAAACCGAAGTCACTTGCGAGGATTGGCGGATGAATTTGGTGAATCTACTAATGCCATTAGAAAAGAGCTTAATAATCTAACTCAGGCCGGAATTTTGCTGAAAGAATCCAACAAAAATAAGATTGCTTATAAAGCGAATACCCATCACCCATTCTTCATCAATATTCAGGAAATAATCCGAAAATATCTCGGGTTGGATAGACTGCTGGAACAAATTCTAGATCGAATGGGAGAGGTGGGTCAGGTAGTTTTGGTAGGAGATATCGCTAAAGGTATCGATACGGGCACTATTGACGTATTGGTCACCGGTGATCAATTAAATCAAGATTACATCAAAGGACTAAAGTCAAGAATAGAAGAATTAATCGAGCGAAAGGTAGTATTCACCCTTTCCAATGATCGATATGAAGAAGAAGGCTTAGTCCTTTTTGACAGTACGGTAGGCGTTTAATCGACGCTTTTGGACATAAAATTGGCTTAGGTTTCATATAGAAATGGGACTGAAAGGGCGAAGCTGTGTCCAAGCTGTTATATTTAAAGATTAAAAGTTCAAATTAGATAAACTTTATCCAGGATCATTTGAAAAAATCAGTTGAAATATTTCGAAGTCAAATTCTGAAATCTTTTTCTCTTTCCTTATTGGCGGTATTGATTTCATTTTCAATTCAGGCTCAGAGTCTATCCGATATTCAATCGGTCAAAGTAGACAATTTATCAGATGCTCAGATAGAGAACCTCATCAAGCGGGCAGAATCCAATGGTCTTACGACAAATCAGCTAGTTGCTTTAGCAAGAGAGCGAGGAATGCCAGCTTCAGAAGCTGCTAAACTTCAGCAGCGAATCCAGCAACTTCAAAATCAAGCTCAAAGCCCAAACTCTGGAAATCTCACTTCTGGAAGAGAAATGGGTTTTCAGCAAGTGGATGTATTTGATTCTCTAAGAAGGTCTGACCCATATTACGATCTTACGCCAAAGCAAAAGAAGATATTTGGGTTTAAGCTTTTCCATAATCGAAATCTGGATTTTAGTCCAAGTCTGAATCTTCCCACACCACAATCTTATGTAGTTGGTAGTGGGGATCAATTGCTAATTGATGTTTACGGGGCTTCTCAGCAATCCTTTGATGTACAGGTGACCCCGGAAGGTAGAGTATTTCTACCAAATGTTGGGCCTGTGCAAGTAGGAGGGGCTACGATTGAAGCAGCCACCGTAAGAATAAAAACTGCACTTTCTAGGATATACTCAGGTCTTCAAGGTGCTAACCCTAACACCTTTTTGCAAATCAGATTAGGTAACATTCGGTCTATCAAAGTATCCATGGTCGGAGAGCTTACCAAGCCCGGAACATACACATTGCCATCTTTTGCCACGGTATTTAATGCCCTTTATGCCGCTGGCGGCCCCAATGAAAATGGAGCCTTCCGGAAAATCCAAGTTTACAGAGGGTCCAAGCTTATTTCTCAAGTAGATATTTATGAATTCCTTTCCAAGGGAGACCAATCGGCTAATATCAATCTGCAGGATAATGATGTGATCATTGTACCAGCAGTAGAAGGCCGCGCCGAGGTGTTAGGACCGGTCAATCGAGAAGGCTTATTTGAGGTGAAGTCTGGAGAGAGCTTAAAGGATTTATTTCTTTATACGGGTGGGTTTTCCAGTTTGGCCTATCGGGATCGCGTGACAATTCGGAGAATAGAAGACAACCAACGGAAGATTATAGATGTTCCTTCTTCAGATTTTGGAAGCTTTTATCCCCAGGTTGGTGACGAAGTTTTAATAGGAGAGGCCTTAGATCGCTACTCAAATAGAGTGCAAGTAAGTGGGTCAGTGATGCGGCCAGGAGAATTTTCTTTGGAGGAAGGGCTCACTATAAAAGGGCTTATCGAAAAAGCTGAAGGACTCCGTCCAGAGGCATTTACTAATCGGGTGACTTTATACCGAACAAGTGAGGACCTTACTTTAGCCGCTATTACAATTGAGCTGTCAGAAATTCTGGAAGGTCGTGCAGAAGATATCCCGTTGAAAAATGAAGACTTACTTTTCATTCCAAGTCGGTATGAAATCCAGGAAGAGTATTATGTCAAAATCAGTGGAGAAGTGAGTTTTCCAGGCACCTACCCTTTTGCAAACTCCATGACTGTTGGTGATTTAATACTTCGAGCGGGTGGGCTTTTGGAGTCTGCAAGCAATTCCTCCATAGAGGTAGCTAGGCGTGTCCGGGATGCAAGCAGTAGGCAGATAGCTGAGATTTCTACTTTAAGTATAGGCTCGGACCTCGAAATCACAGAAGAGGAGAAGCAGCTACCACTTCAGCCATTTGATCATGTTTTTATTAGAAGAAGTCCTGGCTTTGAGCGAGAACAAATCATGACTGTAAGAGGAGAAGTGAAGTTTCCGGGAGAATTTGTGATTTCCTCTGCAAACGAAAGGATTTCTGATGTAATTGAGCGAGCTGGGGGGTTGAATGAATTTGCTTATCCGCAAGGTGCCAATTTAATTCGACGAACTGTCTATTATAAAGGAAAAACAGAGGAGGAAATCAGGGAAGAAACCCTAGAAGAAATATTTGACAGGTTAAACCCAGAAACGAATCGAAATTTGAATGAGGCTGAACTTATCTTGTTTGAAAGAGTCCAACAAAAGCTCAAGGAGATTGAGTATAATCGGACACGTATTTCTTCCAATTTAAGTTCTGATCCATCCACAATTCTAATGGATACACTTTCTATAGATCCAGAGCTAAATAAATCACGGTTTCAGCAAGAGGATATGGTTGGTATAGATCTGGAGAAAATATTGAAAAACCCAGGTTCGGAAGAGGATTTGATTTTGATGGAGGGTGATATTTTACAAATTCCGAAACAACTACAAACGGTCAGGATGGTAGGAGAGGTCTTGCTTCCAACGACTACTAGATTTGAGAGTGGTAGAAGTTTGAAGTATTATATTTCAAAAGCAGGTGGATTTACAGAGAATGCCAGAAAATCTAAATCTTATGTAGTGTATGCAAATGGAGATGCTGCACAAACTAAAGGGTTTCTGGGGATTAAAAAATATCCCAAATTATTGCCTGGAGCTGAAATCGTGGTTCCAGGAAAGCCTGAAAGGGAGCGTATGAATGCAGCTGCTTGGATTGGGATCGCTTCAAGCCTTGCTACTTTGGGGATTTTAATTGAGAGATTGATACAATAAATATTAAATAAGATAAATCTAGTTTCATGAAAATTGCAGTAGTAGGTACAGGCTACGTTGGCTTGGTATCGGGTGCTTGTTTTGCAGATGTGGGTATCGAAGTTACCTGCGTGGATATTGATCAGAAAAAGATCGATAAGCTCAAGAATGGAATCATGCCTATCTATGAACCAGGCCTGGAGGAAATAGTGATTCGCAACTATAAAAGCGGAAGACTTCATTTCAGTACGGATCTAGGTGAGGCTATTCAAGGTGCCGAGGTGGCGTTTATTGCCGTAGGTACTCCTCCTGGAGAAGATGGGTCAGCTGATTTGAAATATGTTTTGGCAGTAGCTGATGAGATTGGTCAAAAGATGACCGATTACATTGTGGTTGCTACAAAGAGCACAGTGCCAGTCACTACAGGAGAAAAAGTTCGGGCTACGATTAAGGCTGCATTGGATAAGAGAGGGTCAGACCTTCCATTTGCGGTAGCATCCAATCCGGAATTTTTGAAAGAAGGAGCAGCTGTAGAGGATTTTTTAAAGCCTGACAGAATTGTGATTGGTGTAGATGATGAGCGTGCTGAGAAAATCATGCAGCGGCTTTACAAGCCCTTTCAACTCAGTGGAGAGCGGATTATCTACATGGATATTCCTTCTGCAGAGATGACCAAGTATGCTGCTAATGCCATGCTTGCCACAAAGATTTCCTTTATGAATGATATTGCTAACCTATGTGAAAAAGTAGGAGCTGATGCGAATATGGTTCGGAAAGGAATTGGCTCTGACCCAAGGATTGGAAATAAGTTTATTTATCCAGGTGTAGGATATGGCGGGTCTTGTTTTCCCAAAGATGTGAAGGCAATCATCAAAACTGCAAAAGAATATGGGTATGATCTTCGCGTCCTACAATCTGTAGAAGATGTAAATGATGATCAAAAGCATATTTTGGCTTCGAAAGTAAAATCTCATTTTGGAGAAGATCTTAGTGGAATGACCTTTGCCATGTGGGGGTTGAGTTTCAAGCCAAATACGGACGATATGCGTGAATCCCCTGCAGCAGTCATTATCGATGAACTCCGGGCGGCGGGTGCAAAAGTGCGTGCCTATGACCCAAAAGCGATGGAAGAGGCAAAAGAGCACTATATTTTCGATAAAGTGACCTATTGCAATGATGCCTATGATGCCTGTGTGGATGCTGACGCCTTACTCTTGGTGACAGAATGGTCCGAGTTTAGGATACCAAGTTGGGAAGCAGTCGCTAAATTGTTGAAGAACAAAGTAGTATTTGACGGTAGGAATATCTATGACAAGAAATACTTAGCGTCATTAGGATTTACCCACTTTGGTATTGGCTCTAAATAGATAATTCAAAATCTCCCCAAAACAAGATTGGGGAGATTTTAATTTTTAAAAAATATGATCATTGCAGGAGCAGGAGGGCATGGCTTGGAAGTGTATGGAGTGCTAATTTCCCAAGGTTTTCCAGCCTCAGAAATCTGTTTCTATGATGAAGATAGGTCAAAGAAAATAATCTATTCCTCGGGGTCTAAAATATTGAATACTGAAAATGAGTTGAAAAAAGCATTGGAAACGAATCCTAATTATTGCTTGGGAGTAGGGTCCCCGGCTTTTAGAGAATATTTTTTAAAAAAATTTGAATCATTTGGGGGAGACCATTACGCGTTGAAAGGCACAAATAGTGTTTTAATGGGGTCAGGCCAAGGTTTTGATTTGATGCCTTTTGGTTTCGTAGGCCCTGAGACAGAAATTGGAAAAGGCGTTTTAATTAATTCCAGAGCGAATGTGCATCATCAATGCATAGTAGGTGAATTCTCTGAGTTGGGCCCTGGGTCGATATTATTGGGAGGTGCCAAAGTAGGTAAGCACTGCAGGATAGGTGCAGGTGCAATTTTGTTACCAGGGGTCGAAGTTGGCGATAATGTGATAGTTGGAGCTGGAGCGGTGGTCACCAAGAACTTCGGGAATAATTCCATTTTGAAAGGCGTACCCGCATCTAATCAATAGGGTTTGTTCATTTATTGAAATGTCTAAAATTAAATCCTTAATCAAAAAATATCTGATTCATTTCAGCTACTTCTACCATCATCTAGGGTACAGGATTTTTATTGCCTTTTTTCTCAGTTTCTTTGTTGGGCTTTTAGATGGACTTGGGTTAGCAATGTTTTTACCATTGCTACAAATGGTTGACGGAAGTGCTGATGTCAATCCCGAAACTTTGGGAGGGATGAGCTTTTTGATAGAGTCTATCGAGCTTTTAGGTTTTGAGTTAAATCTTTATTTAGTGCTTGGGATGCTTCTCACTCTTTTTGTATTAAAAGGAATCATGAAGTTTCTGGAGTCATATTACAACGTACTTACTCAACAGTTTTTTATCCGAAAACTACGTTTTGATAGCTTGAGTGGCTTATCAGATTTTGATTTCAAATCCTTTGTTTTAGCTGATTCTGGCCGAATCCAAAATACCTTAAGTGCCGAGGTAGGAAGAGTTTCCAATGCTTATGCTTTTTATTTTGCTGCGGTTCAATCCGGAACCTTGGTTTTTGTTTACTTAATCCTTGCCTTTTTTACAGATCCTCAGTTTGCATTATTAGTTGCGGTAGGAGGTGGTGCAACCAATCTCTTGTATAATCGAGTGTATAAGAAAACAAAGGAGACTTCGAAGAAAATTACTTCGGGTGGACATACATTCCAAGGAATGCTAATCCAGAAAGTAGCTTTTTATAAGTACTTAAAGGCAACAGGTTTTATCAAAACATATGAGCTTAGGTTGCGTGAGGCAGTAGATTATATTGTAAAAAGTAATAAGAAAATAGGCTTTTATAACGCTTTACTAGTTGCCGCACGTGAGCCTATGGTGATTTTTGTGGTAGTTGTGGTAATCATTGTTCAGGTCAATGTTTTTTCCCAACAATTAGGTGTCATTATTTTGAGTTTGTTGTTTTTCTATAGGTCTCTGAACTCTTTGGTAATGATGCAGACACAGTGGAATGGCTTTTTGAATTTGTCGGGCTCATTGGAAAACATGACTGCTTTCATGAAAGAACTCCAGTCACAAAAAGAATCAAATGGAGTGGTGCCGTTTGAGAAGTTTGAAGATTCAATTTGCTTAGACAATGTTGGCTTCTCTTATGGTAATAAGATGGTTTTGACTGAAATTGATTTAACAATCAAAAAAAATAAAGCCTACGCATTTGTTGGGGAAAGCGGCAGCGGAAAGTCAACTTTGGTCAATTTGATAGCTGGATTGATGCCTGTTTCAACTGGATCAATAACTGTAGATGGTTTAGACCTTGAAGAGGTTGAGAAATTAAGTTTCAAAAAGAGAATCGGATATATTGCCCAGGAACCTGTAATTTTTTCAGATACCATATTCAATAACGTAACTCAATGGTCTGAGCCAAGCCCTGAAAATCAAAAAAGGTTTTGGAAAGCATTAGAACAGGCAGCGATTGCCGATTTTGTTCTATCTCTTCCTGAAAAAGAAAATGCCAATTTGGGTTCGGCCGGAATCCTGATCAGCGGTGGACAAAAACAGCGCCTTTCGATTGCAAGAGAACTTTTCAAGGATATCGATATTCTCATCATGGATGAAGCAACTTCAGCTTTGGATTCTGAAACTGAGAAGATAATTCAGGAAAATATTGAAAAATTAAAAGGTAGATACACACTCCTAATTGTAGCACATAGACTATCTACTATCAAAAGTGCAGATGAAGTAATCTTATTAAATCATGGACAAATAGAGAATAGGGGCGCTTTTTCTGATTTGATAAGAAGGTCCGATTCTTTCCAAAAAATGGTCCAATTACAGGAGATATAAATTAAATGTTAGCAGGAAAATCCATATTAATAACAGGGGGTACTGGCTCTCTAGGTAAAGCACTTACTGAGCATATTCTAAAGAAATATCCTAATGTAAGAAAGTTGATTATTTTTTCTAGGGATGAACAAAAACAGTATCAAATGTCCCTAGAATATCCTCATGAGGATTATCGACAGATTCGATTTTTTATAGGAGATGTTCGAGACAAAGACAGGCTAAAAAGAGCCTTGAAGGATGTGGACTACGTGATTCATGCAGCGGCCATGAAACATGTTCACATCGCTGAATATAATCCAGAGGAATGTGTGAAAACCAATATTGACGGTGCCAGGAATGTAATTGATGCATGTTTGGAAACGAATGTGGAACGTGTCGTAGCTCTATCAACAGATAAAGCTTGCGCTCCGATTAATCTTTATGGAGCTACCAAATTGGCGTCAGACAAGCTTTTCGTAGCAGCTAATAATATTAAAGGCTGGAATCCTATTCGATTTAGTGTGGTAAGGTATGGAAATGTAATGGGGTCCAATGGCTCCGTCATTCCATTTTTTATCAATAAAAAGAAAGAAGGCGTGCTTCCTATTACAGATCCAAAGATGACCCGGTTTAATATTTCTCTGCAGGGAGGAGTGGAAATGGTCATGCATGCTTTAGAACATGCTTGGGGAGGCGAAATTTTCGTTCCTAAAATTCCTTCTTATAGAATAATTGATGTGGCCGAGGCGATTGGTCCAGAGTGTGAGCAGCGAATTGTTGGGATTCGGCCCGGCGAAAAAGTACATGAGGAAATGATAACGCCTTCTGATTCATTTTATACTTATGATCTGGGAAAGTATTTCACGATTCTACCTACTACTCCGAAATGGAAAGTGAATGACTTTATTCAGAAATTTGGAGCAAAGAAGGTCCCTGAAGGGTTTGCATATAATTCAGAAACAAACTCGGACTGGGAAAGTGTCCAAAGCTTAAGAGCATTAATAAAGGAACATGTAGACCCTAATTTCGGCATTTAATGAATAAAATTCCATACGGAAGACAACACATCACAGAGGATGACATTCAGGCGGTAGTAGATACTCTGAAATCCGACTACCTCACTCAAGGTCCAAAAATCGCTGAATTTGAGCAAGCTTTTGCAGAATATGTAGGCGCAAAGTACGCAGTAGCTGTATCAAATGGTACAGCTGCCTTACACCTGAATGCTATCGCTTTGAATGTCAAGCCAGGAGATAAGGTGATTACAACCCCCATTACCTTTGTGGCTTCTGCCAACTGCGTTCGCTACTGCGGGGGAGAAGTGATATTTGGGGATATTGATCCTGAGACCTACCTACTCGATATTAAGCATGTGAGAGAAATTCTTCGGGCTGATGTTCGACGGGAAATTAAAGGAATAATTCCTGTGAATTTTGCAGGAAGGGTAGTTGATATGCAAGCATATCGGCAATTAGCTGATGAATTTGGTTGTTGGATTATTGAGGATGCCTGTCACTCACCCGGAGGCTTTTTTTTGGATAGTGATCAAAAACAGGTGATTTCAGGGTCTGGTCAATATGCAGATTTAGCTATTTTTTCTTTTCATCCGGTCAAGCATATCGCAGCTGGTGAAGGAGGAATGATTACAACCAATAATGAAGAGCTTTATCAAAAAATCTTAAACCTAAGGACGCACGGTATCCAACAAGATCCTTCAAATCGAATATACGATGACTCTCTCTGGTACTACGAAATGCAAGAGTTGGGATATAATTACCGTCTTACAGATATGCAGGCAGCGCTTGGAAGGAGTCAGCTCTCAAGGGCAGAAGAGGGCTTAAGTCGAAGGAGGGAACTAGCAAATCGCTATTTCGATTTTTTCAAGAATAAGTCTTATGTTTTGGGACAGTCAGGGGTGATAGAAGGACATGCATATCATCTTTATATCCTTGAGGTAAAACAGCGTAAGGAACTTCATAAGTATTTAAGAGATTTAGAGATTTTTGCTCAAATACACTATATCCCGGCACATCTCATGCCTTATTATAGACAGTTTGGATGGAAAGAAGGAGACCTGCCAATTGCTGAAAAGTACTACAGTCAATGCATAAGTATTCCGATGTTTCCCTCACTCTCGGATGAAGAGCAACGTTTTGTGATGGATAAAATTGATGGTTTTTATAATGGGTGATCTTTGTATCATTCCAGCTAGAGGAGGAAGTAAGCGGATTCCCAGAAAAAACATCCGTGAATTTCTAGGAAAACCAATCATAGCATACAGTATTCAGACTGCGTTAGATTCAGGATTGTTTGAGGAGGTTATGGTATCTACCGATGATTTGGAGATTGCCAAAGTTGCTGAGGGTTTTGGGGCGATTGTTCCTTTTTTAAGAAGTAAGGAAAAATCAGATGACTTTTCCCCATTGGCAGAAGTGGTAGAAGAAGTCCTTGAAACATATTTAACAGCTGGTAGAACTTTTGAATTCATATGCTGTCTTCTTCCTACATCTCCATTGACTCAGAATTCAGATTTGCTAGAAGCTCGCCGATTGCTAGAAAATTCTAATTTCGATAGTATTAGACCCATAGTTCCTTTTTCCTATCCTATTCAGCGTGCATTTCGAATAACAGAAGGAGGTGAGGTAGATTTTTTCTTCTCGGAATTTTCAAACCATCGTTCCCAGGATCTTGAGAAAGCATATCACGATGCCGGACAGTTTTATTGGTTCAGGGCCGAATCTGGAATGAAAAAAGGCAAAAGAGGAGCAATAGTCATTTCAGAAAAATATGCTCAGGATATTGATACCCTTGAGGACTGGGAAATGGCCGAGTGGAAGTTTAAAAATTTAAAGCAGATATGAAGTCCTTCTTTTTTGTTCCAGCGGGCAATAAAAAGCTTTTACCAAAGGCTTCCTCCATACCGGCTTCTGATATAGTGATTGATCTTGAGGATGCACTGGGAAATATTCCTATAGAAGATGCAATCCAGAACCTTAAGGACTATTCAGTCAGGGAAAATTGGTGGGCAAGGATTCCTACTACCATCAGAAAAGAGCACCTTAAGGAACTATACACTAGAGGGTTTGGCAAGTTTTTGCTGGCAAAAATTGAATCAAGAGACCAAATAGACGGGTTTATTTCCAAGTCAACCAATATCGCTGCCAAAAATTTATCTTTTATGGTACTCTGCGAAAGCCCTCTTGCTATTGTAAATCTTAGAGAGATAGCTTCACATGATATAGTAGAGGGCCTGGGTTTTGGGAGTCATGATTACTGCCAAGCTGTGGGAATGAAGCATGATTTCGAAAATGTGAATTGGGCTAGACTGAGCGTATTAAACTACTCCAAAGCATTTCAAAAGTTTGTAATTGATATCGCTTCCATGAATATTGATGATGAAAATGCATTCACCGCTGAGTGTGTGGATGGAAAGGATAAAGGATTTGATGGGAAGTTTTTGATTCATCCATGGCAGTTGGATTTATTCCAAAAGCATTGGAAGTTCAATGACGCTGACTTGCAGTTTGCGCTAAAAGTCAAGGAATACATGGATGAAATAGGTGGTGTTCAAAATTTTTCTGTGGCAAATATTGATGGAAAGGTTGTTGAATTACCCCATTTGAACAGGATAGACTTAATTTTAAAATCTAGCAACTATGGAGGCCTCTAAGCTTGGCAGTTTTTTCGAAAGTTTTCAGGTGGGGGATGTAATCGAGCATTCTCTTTCTAAAACCATCTTCGAGAGTGATAATAATCTCTTCAGTTTATTGACGATGAACCACCACCCGGTCCATCTCAATGCAGATTACGCATCCAAGCAACATCATGGTCAAATTCTTGTCGTAGGCACCTTAGTATTTAGCTTAGTAGTCGGAATTACAGTTCCGGATATCAGTGGTAAAGCGATAGCAAATCTGAACTATGAGTCAGTGAATCATCTTCACCCCGTTTTTATAGGTGATACAATTTATGCCAAGACGGTGATCCTTGAAAAAAGGGAATCTAAATCCCGAAAGGACTCTGGACTTATCAAAGTAGAAACGATCGCCTTTAATCAAGATGGAACAGACGTCTTGAAATTTACTAGGACAGTTTTGGTAAAAAAGGCTCAACCATGAAGAATTTTATTCAAGCCCATTTGATGCGAAGTTTGATGTTTGTTCCAGCGCATCGGGAAAAGTTACTGGAAAGTGCCATCAATCGATCTGCAGACGTGCTTTTGTTGGATTTAGAAGATTCCGTCCAGCCTGCCGAAAACAAGGTCATCGCCAGGGAAAATATCAAGAATTGGGTTTCTAAAGGGAAATTTGCAGACTTTTTGGTTTTTCCCCGAGTTAATGACCGCGAAAGCGGAGAGTTACTTCGAGATGCTTATGAATTAACAATAGAAGGAATTCATGGTTTCATGTATCCCAAATCAAAAAAAGGAGAAGATGTTTATTTTTTTGATAAGCTCCTAGAGACTATTGAATACGAAAAAGGTATCCCGGTGGGTACTTTCAAGATTATTCCACTAATAGAAACAGCTGCTGCTGTTCTCAATGCACAGGAGATTTGTCAGGCTTCCGACCGGGTGATTGCAATTGCCTATGGCTGTGAAGACTTTATTGCAGATTTAGGAGGGATCCATGATGAAGAAGGCCAAAGTTTATTTACTCCAAGGGCCATAATCGCTATGGCTGCAAAGGCACATGGTATCCTTCCAATCGATACGGTTCATGTTAATGTTCATGATTTGGAAGAGCTTGAACAAAACCTAAAGGTTGCCAAGAATCTGGGCTTTGAAGGGATGATGGTATTAAATCCGAAAGAACTTGAGTTGGTTCATCGGTATTTTTCTCCTTCAGCCAAGGAGATAAAAGATGCTGAAGAGATGTTAAAGTTGGCAGATCAAGCCAAAAGTCAAGGAAATGGAGTGGCCATGATCAATGGGAAATTTATCGGGCCGCCAATGATTTTAGCAGCACAAAAGGTTCTAAAGAAAAAAATGCTCATCGAAAAGAAAAACTCAAGGTGAAAAAATTAATAATTATCGGGGGATTTGGAAACGGAACTGTTGTACAGTCAACCGTCGAAGACATTAATGAAAAAAATCCCACTTGGAACTTACTTGGCTTCCTGAATGATCGAGAAACAGACCCAATCAATGGCTATCCAGTTCTTGGCAAAATAGACGCAGAAACAGTTTCCAGGTTTTTGAAAGATCCAGATGTGTATTTTTTCTATTCTTTGATTTCGGTAAAGCTCAATTTTAAATTTCTCGGAAAGCTTCATGATCTTCAGATTCCTCAGGATCGCTTTGCTACACTAATTCATCCAACCGCAGTCATATCTAAATACGCTAAAATTGGTCACGGAACATGTATTCAGCCCTTCGTGTCAGTAGGTCCGAATACCCATATCGGAAATCACGTGCAGATATTTGCCCAAGCTCTTGTGGGACACGGAGCGCGATTAGATGATTATAGTTATGTGGCAAATAATGCTTGCATAGGAGCGGATGTCCATTTGAAGGAAGGGGCATATTTAGGAACAAATGCTACTACTCTAGAGTTTGTGTCTTTAGGTAAGTGGTCTGTGACGGGAATCGGTACAGTAGTGCTGAAAGATGTTCCAGATTACGCAAAAATGGTCGGAAATCCGGCTCGGCAGATTGGGAGTGTAGCTGAATGAAAATTCTTTTAAGGGTAGATGCAGGAGAGGGGATAGGTCTAGGGCATTTTGCAAGATCGGTATCATTAGCAAATGCGCTGAAGCACAGAGGCCATCTTATTGATTTTGTGTGTAAAGAATCAGATTTTTGGAAGGAAAAAATTGATTCTGGTTTTCCTCATACCGTATCAGTTCTCCATAAAGGAAACAATGAAATTGATTTTTTGAAGGATGGAGGCTATGATCTATTGTATGTTGATGGAAACATAAACTATAGCTTTGAAGAATCCGAAGGGATAAAAAAATATGTTCCTATATGCATGTACCAAAATCTAACTGAGGCTAAGGTCTTTGCCGATGTATACATTTTGCCTTCCATTCACCAGAATAGTGGTTTTTTCCAAGACTTTGGGGACTCAACCAAGGTCTTTCAAGGTCTTTCATATTTTACCTTTAATGAGTCACTTTACGCTCTTGAGCCCATTGAGATCCGCTCAGAAATAACCAAGATAGGAGTAGTAACCGGAGGAAGTGACCCCAGAAATATTTTGTCTGGTGTTTATAAATTGGTAGAAAACCTTGAAAGTTTAGATGGTATAAAGTTTGATTTTTTTGTTGGTGAAAGCTTTTTACATAAAGGGAGTATACCCAAATCAAGTGTGTATCGAAGATTTATTCCTTTTGATTACTCCATCATTACTACTGGTGATCTTGTGATTTGTGCTTTTGGTGTTTCTACATACGAAATGATGGCTTTGGGAATCCCTATTATCTCGGTAGGTCATCAGCCTAGTACTTCAGAAGCAGCCCAATACCTTGCCGACCAAACGGAATCGATCCTTCATTTGGGGCTATATGATCAATTGACCAAAGCATCGCTTCAATCAGCCATTAATAAAATGCGCAAGGAAGAGGTAAGAAAACTTTACAGCAAAAAAGCACGAGGTGTGGTGGATCTAAAAGGAGTAAGCCGAGTGGCAGACATTATAGAAAGCAACTTCAATGCAAAATAAAACCTATATCATAGCTGAGCTATCGGCGAATCACAACAATGATTTTGATCTCGCAGTCAAGACCATTGAAGCAATGGCAAGTTCAGGAGCTGATGCCGTAAAAATCCAAACATATACTGCTGATTCGCTGACTTTAAATGTGAAGAATGAATATTTCGGACCTTTGAAGCAAGGGCTCTGGCAAGGTCGCACGCCCTATGAATTATTTCAAGAGGCAAGTATGCCCTATGATTGGCAGCCCAAACTGAAGCAAGTTGCTGAATCCCTAGGTCTTGATTTTTTTAGTTCTCCTTTTGACCGTGAAGGAGTTGACTTTTTGGAAAATGAAGTAAAAGTAGAGCGGTATAAAATCGCATCTTTGGAAATCTCTGATATTCCATTGATTAGTTATACTGCTTCTAAAGGTAAGCCGATGATCATCTCTACTGGAGTTGCCGAACTTGCAGATATAGAGCTTGCTGTTAAAGCCTGTAGGGATGAAGGAAATGAGGATATTACATTATTGAAATGCACCTCAGAATATCCTGCCCCCTTTGAAATGGCTAATTTGAGAACTATTCCCAATCTTCGAGAGACTTTTGGTGTGAAAGTTGGTGTATCGGATCATACTATGGGAAGTACAGTTCCCGTTGTGGCAGTAGCACTTGGTGCTGAAGTTGTTGAAAAGCATTTTATCCTTGATCGCTCCCTAGGGGGACCGGATTCTGCATTTTCAATGGAACCTGAGGAATTTGCATTCATGGTTCGGTCAGTTCGAGAGGCTGAGGCTGCATTAGGAAAGGTGAGCTATAAAGTCAGCGAAAAAAGTAAAATAAGGAGAAGATCCCTTTTTGTGACAGCAGACATCAAAAAGGGTGAAAAATTTACAGAAAGCAATATTAGAAGTATTCGACCTGGGTACGGTTTGCATCCGAAGCATTTTCATGAAGTTTTAGGAACTCATGCTACCAGGGATTTCAAAAAAGGTGAGCCTTTAACCCTGTCGTGATTTTAATTTTGGTAGATATCAGAATCTTATGATACCAGTAACAAAACCATTTTTGCCTCCTCAGGAAGTCTATGACTCCTATCTGAAAGGTATTTGGAAAAGGCAATGGCTTACAAATATGGGGCCTTTGGCTAGCGAATTAGAGATTCGAATTAGAGAGCGAGAAAATTTAAAATATGCATTATTCGTTACCAACGGAACCATTGCCCTTCAGATTGCTATCAAAGCTTTGGGATTAAAGGGGGAGATTATTACCACACCTTTTTCATTTGTAGCAACCACCAGTAGTATTGTTTGGGAAGGCTGTAAGCCGGTATTCGTAGATATTGATCCGGATTCATTGAATATTGATCCAGATAAAATCGAGGCCGCCATCAATGAAAATACCACTGCAATTCTAGCCACTCATGTCTATGGTAACCCTTGTGATGTGGAGAGAATTGAAAAAATTGCTCAACGACATAACTTGAAAGTTATTTATGATGGGGCTCATGCATTTGGTGTGAAGATCAATGGTAAGTCAATATTTGATTACGGGGATATTTCGGTTTGTAGCCTTCATGCAACAAAACTTTACCATTCTATTGAAGGAGGATTGATTTTTACCAAAGATCCCAATCTGGTAAAAAAAATGGAGCGAATGAGAAATTTTGGTTTTGATGGACCATCTAATTTTTCCGAATTGGGAATCAATGGAAAGAACTCGGAATTTCATGCTGCAATGGGTTTGGCAAATTTAGACTTCTTCGACTCAATCCTTGAGCAGCGTACGATGCTTTCGGATCGTTATCGTCAAAAATTGAAGGGTCTCAAAATTAAATATCCCAAATGGCATGAAAATGCTTCCAATAATGCATCCTATTTTCCTGTCGTTTTCGATTCGGAAGAGACTATGCTCAAATGCGCTAATCAATTGAAACTGCGCGAAATATTTACCAGAAGGTATTTCTATCCCTCCCTATCCAGTATTTTACCATATTTAGAAAATTCTGAAATGCCTATTACAGAGGAAACGGCCAAAAGGGTTCTTTGTCTTCCCCTGTATTTTGACTTGGCTATAGAGGAGGTTGATTTGATTTGCAGAATAATTTTAAGAGCACACGAAAATTAAATGATTAATAGCCATAGCAAGCAATATACTATTGGAATAAGCTGTATAGGAAGTGGCGTAGGGGAGTCAGTAATCAATTCATGTAGACTTTCTAATCTTCCACTCAAAAAAGTAGGCTTGGGGACAAACCCATTTGCCTACGGTGCCTATGCATGCGATGCAATGGATTATACCCCTACGATTTATGCTTCAGATTTTGTCGATGAACTGATAAAAAAATGTATTGAGCATAAGATCGATTTTCTCATCCCGGGGAGAGATGATGAGGCTCATATTTACTCTCAAAATAAAACCAAATTTGAGAAGTCAGGTATCAAAATTCTTGCTGCCTCTGAAGACATGATTGCCTTGTGTAGGGATAAAGAACGGATGAGTTTGGAGCTAAATCCAATCGCAGATGTTTTTGTAAAGTGTTTTCAGAAAGAAACAGTACTAGATGCCATAGCTGAAGGGGAAGTTAGCTTTCCTTTGATTGCTAAACCTAGAAGTGGTTTTGCCTCTAAAGGGGTAGAAATAATCCAAAGTGAGGAAGATTTTCATCTAATTACCGAAAATCATATCCTTCAGGAGTTGGCCGTTCCGGTAGAGGGAGATCCAAATTATGATTTTTTTATCTCTGAAATTTCAAAAAATAGAAACCCTCAAGTTGCGGAAATTTCCATTCAATTGGTCTTTGGTAAAGATGGGGAGCTCTTGGGAAAGATGGCTACCTATAATAAACTAAGTAGTGGAATTCCGATTGAAATTTTGCCCTATGAAGACCCTTTGATTTGGGAGACGGTGGACCGATTGCTTCCCGAGTTTCTTAATCGCGGTTTGGTAGGTCCTCTGAATATTCAGGGAAGAATGACAAAAAGAGGCCTTAAAGTTTTTGAAATGAATCCCCGTTTTACAGGGATCACGGGTTTACGAGCGTTAATGGGCTTTAATGAAGTCGAAGCATGCATTAAAAGTTGGTTGAATATCGGAGATCAGCCTTCTTTTCTTGAATTTAATCCTCGCAGATTTGGTATTCGTCAGACGGCTGACAGGGTAATGGGGCTTTCAAAAAATGATAAAATCACAGAGATTTTTTCAGCTATAAATAAGGATAGATTTTCTCCTCGAAAGCGAGTTCTTATTACCGGAGCATCAGGGTATTTGGGACAAAGTCTGGTGAAGAATCTTCTCGACCAAAATAATTTTGACCTTATTCTACTAGGTCGAGATAAAAAGAAACTAGAACAGTTGTTCGGAGGACTAGTTTATAAATGTATTGATTTTGAGAGTCTTGATCAGGGTGATTTTGATCTTGGAACCATAGATATCGGATTGCATGTAGCATTTGCTAGACCCTATCAAGGCAATCAGGCTATTGCTGAAAGTCTTGAGCTGACAAGTAGGCTCTTTTTAAAATTGGCTGCTCATCATGTTCCTTTGATTATAAATATTTCTTCCCAAAGTGTCTATGGTAAAGAGAGTGGGGAGCATTGGACAGAGTTGAGTCCCGTGGCACCTTTAGGTGTCTATGGACAAGCAAAGTATTCCACTGAAGTGATTCTACAGAATTTGAATAGGATTTACCCGCAGCTCAAAACAGTATCACTTAGGTTGGGAACCCTTTGCGGAGGTCAGCCAGGATTGGAACCGGTTGATGTCCTGTCCAAAATGGTATTGCAGGCTGAGAGTGAGGCAAAAATACAGCTTTTCAATGGCCAGATATTGGTAGAAAGGCTAGACGTCAGAGATGCTTCAAGAGCTATTGTAAGTATTCTTCAAAAGGATCCTGATCAACTCGATGAACTTTATAATATCGGAGCTATTTCAGTTTGTTCTTTATCTGAGATTGCCGATTGGATTGCTGAAAAAGCTTCATCCAATATAATAGTTGAAGACTTTAAAAATGACTTTTCAAGTGTCGGTAGGTTAGATAGCAGCAAGTTCCAATCTCAATTCCAATGGAGACCGGTTCACACCATGAGGGATACTATCGACTCTCTTTTTCAATTTTTTAATTCAACCACAATTTCCAGTAGTGTTTCATCTAAAAGAAATTAAAGACAACATTCTTTCTTTTGAAAGAGACCATGACCTTTCTGATTGGAAATATCAGGGGATGGATATTTGGCCAATTCTTAGATCCTTGGTTTTTGTAGAGTGTAGAAATGAATTGAACTCTCGACAAAATGCGGTGAAGCTTGATTGGCTTAGAAAATCAAAAAGAAAACGAGTACGGTCTTTTTTGAGGAAGCTAAAAGTTAAACTAGCATTTAGGAATAAAGATTTAGCTCAGACCGAAAAGCGTGTTTCAAAAAGCATGAAAGCAGATCCTACTCCAGCACATGCCATGTTTTTTGGCTCTTGGTATTTTAGAACCACTTTTAAGGGTCGTTTTATTAATAAGTTTTTTTTCCCATTGACTCAAATAATTGAAAATAAATTTCATCTAAGATCAATCGAAGTAGAGTATTCTACCGGCAATAAGTTCAGGTCTGAGTATAAGCAAATAAGTGATGAAATAGAATTTATTGATGGGTATGAACCAGGGGCTTACGATGAAAGTAGAATCAAGTGGCTAAAAAATGACTCAAGGTTTGTAGGTTTTTTTGATTCGCTCTCAAGACTCGGAGTACCTAAGGATATGGCCGATATCATGGCTCACAAGATTGAAAAGATTTATCGGGAATCTTTTCGTTTTGAGCAACTTTTTTCGAAATACCAGCCAAAGATGGCTTTTTGCTTGACTTTTTTTAACGAGCAAATGTTTGCCATGCTTTTTGCTGCTTCAAAAGCCGATGTGAAATCAATAGATATCGGACATGGGTTCCCGTCCGATCCCGAGAATCTCATTTACAGCAGGTTTGGGGATTATCCAAAAGAGGGATACAACACCTTCCCTGACTTTTTCTGGGTTTGGGATGAGCCTGTGAAAGAAGCTATGAATCAGTGGATACAAGGGCAAAACAAGCACAGAGTTTTGGTAGGTGGAAACCCTTGGCTTGATTTTATTATTCCGACATTGTCACAAGAAAGTCTTTCTCCAAAAAAAGTAATCCTTTACACTCTGACGGTTAATCGCCCGGAGCATTTCATCCTCGATGCCATGAGAAACTCACAGGATCGATTTGAATGGTGGGTTAGACTTCACCCTGCTATTTCCTTAGCAAAGGAGGAGGTAAGAGAAATGTTTGAGAAAAATGGCCTGACAAATTTCAATTTAGATGAAGCGAATCGGCTACAATTACCGTTTTTGTTAAAAAATTGTGATGTTCATATTTCCAGGAATTCCAGTTCTATATTTGAAAGTATTTCTATGGGAAATACACCAATTCTTATAGATGAAGAATCCATTAACTACTACTCAAGCTACATCAAAAAGGATTTGGTAAAGCTTCTTCCCCAAGAAAATGACCAGTCACTTTTACTCGCTATTGAACAAGTAATGAAAAAACCAAAAGGCAAAAATCAGAGCTCTACAAAAAGCCTTGAGGCATTAAGTTTTCTATTTGAAAGCCTCCTATCAGAATTGCCCTTAAAGGCTTTATAGTATATGGTAGATTCAGATATCCCTTTGGTAAGTATTAGCTGTCTTACCTATAACCACGGAAAATTTTTGAAGGAAGCTCTTGACGGGTTCTTGATTCAAAAAACAGATTTTCCTTTTGAGATTTTGATCCATGATGACGCTTCGACAGATGATACCGTTCAAATTATTTTAGATTATCAAAAGAAATATCCTGATTTGATCAAACCCATTTTTCAAGAAAAGAATTTATGGTCCCAGGGTACAAGAGCCTTGTCTGCAACGTATAATTTCCCAAGAGCACAAGGAAAGTATATTGCCATGTGTGAAGGGGATGATTTTTGGACAGATCCATATAAATTACAGAAGCAGGTGGATTTCTTAGAGAATAATCCTGACTATGTAGCTTGTGTTCATGGCGCTCATTTTTTTGATGAGTCATTGAATTCAAGAGTCGAAACAAAATTTGAAAAAGTTAAAGGGGATTTTGATCTTGATCTTTTCAAAATTTTTCATGAATCGGGTGGAGTATATCCTTCTTGTTCCATTATGATGCGAAATACTCCGCCTTTTTACCCGAAAGAATTGTTGAGATTTCCCTCAGGTGATTTGACCTTAATTGTTTTTTTGAAGATGAAAGGGAAAATCCGCTTTATGAAAGGCCTTTGGGCTACCTACCGTATTCATGCAAACGGGGTATATCAAGGCGAAAACCGTGGTATTAAAAATATTATAAAAAACAGGTACCTTATTCAGGAATATTATTCCAATCTTTCCAAAAAACTCCCAAAAAGTAGTACTCGAAGACTTCTTTTTATTTTCAAAGTAAAGAATTACCTGAGCATCATGTATTTGAAGATGAAAGTTCTAGTAAAACCAACTTGATCTTATGGATTTTAATCTGTTTTTAAAACACTTAGAACGGAATAAATTTCAAGCACTTGCGATAATTATTGCTTTCGCTGTGCTTGGAGTTATTTATATCATATTTACCCCAAAGTCTTATCGGGCTGAAACGCTTTTACTTCCTGAGTCAAAAAGCTCTTCGAGCTTGGGTGGTTTGGGGCAAATTGCTTCTTCAATTCCTGGATTGGGATCATTTTCACTGGGCGCTTCGGGGTCGGATGCTATCAGGCCTTCATTATATCCAAGTATAGTTCAAAGCACACCATTTGTTCGTGAATTTGTAGATTATACTTTTTATCATCCAGATTTCAAGGATAGTGTGAATTTAACGTCTTATGGTCAGAATTACGCTCCAACTAATCCATGGTCTGTTCTGAAGAAATATACCATTGGGTTACCAGGTGAAATAATTTCAGCTGTAAGAAATATTGGAAATGAGGAAGAAAATCCTCCCTCGACAATTTTTGATAAAGTCAAAAAGGAAAAGGGATTTTACAGGCCTACAGTCGGTGATTTCAAATACCTGAATGCGATAAAAGAAATTGTATCAGTTACAGTCGATAAAAGTACGGGTATCATTCGGGTGAGTGTTCAAACCACTAATCCCGTATTGTCTGCTTATCTCACTGAATTCACAAAGAATTATCTTGTTTCTTATGTGACCAAATATCGTCAGGATAAACAAATTCAACAGGTTGATTTTCTGACAGCTAGGAATAAGGAACTCGAACAAAAATTTTTAGAAGATCAGTCGCGGTTAGCTAGCTTCAAGGAGAAAAATCTCGATATAAGAAGTCCTTATTTACAAAATCAATTGGAGAATTTATCATCTCAATATGAGCTGTCCAAGTCTTTATATTTTACTGTAAATAGCCAGCTTGAGCAAGCGAAAATAAAGCTTAATGAAGAGACCCCAATTTTTGCAGAAATAGAGCCTGTGTCCATTCCTGCCATCAAAAGCAAGCCTCAAACAATGCTGGTACTCTTCTTGATGGGCTCTTTGGGTGTATTGACAGCAGCTTTATTTGTATTGATCAAAATACCTAAGCAAAAGTGATAAGGCTTTCTGCCAAGTCTGTAGAGAACCTCAAACTATCAAGTCTCTATATTCTTTCATCTTCTATTGTTCTAAGATTTGATTTTTTATTTGGAGGAGCTAATCGATTTGTACCCTTTCGGGTATTGATGCTTCTCACACTTTTTTGGTTTTTCGCACAGTTTTTCGAACCCTTCCGACCCTCTCGATTATCCAAAGCCACGCTTTTCTTCCTTAGCATTTTCCTGCTCTATTTCAGTTTGGCCCATTTGTATTGGGTTGATTCCATGGAAAGCTTGGGGCCATTTTTGAGAAACCAATTTCACTTTGTTTATATCCTGGCAGGATATTTTTTGACCAACTATCTAGCTACAGGCCTATCAAAAGATCAGATCCAAACCTTGGTGAAGTTTATCATTGGACTTGTATTGACAGTTGTCTCCCTTGAGACTTCACTCAGATATTTGATGCCCACCTTAGATCTGAATTCTGAAAGCACAGATTATTTGATAGAAATCTATACTGGGGCCCAACAAGGACTCTCTTTGGACACCTTTTATTTTTTTAAGATGTCTAGCGTCATGTTTTTTGACTCTAATTATGTGGGAGCTTTCCTACTCATCTTTATTGCCTTGCACTTGTTCGTTGATTATAGATCCTACTTGAGAAGAAATCTTGTCTCCGCAATATTTTTACTATTGATTTTCTTCACTCTGAGTAGGGCAGCAATTTTTGTTACAGGACTCTGGCTAGCATTTAATTTTTGGGACTCAAGGTCTTTCGTTCCAAAATGGGTTTTTGCCATCATCTGTGTGATGGCCTCCATCCTTACACTTTTTATTATTCAGGATAATGTTGCATTTACAGATGGAAGCTTCATAACCAAAATCCAAATTCTGGAGGGACTATCTGGATTCTTTGAGCAGGATTTGCCTACTGCCCTCTTTGGACTCGGGTATGAAGTTGGAGGGTATTTATATTCTTATATGTCAGGGGGGTATGCTCATATTCATTTGGCTATTTTACTAGGTGAGTTAGGACTGATAGGCACCCTTATTTACTTTGCATATTGGTATTTTATAGGAATTCAATCCGGCTCCAAGGTTTTATATATATTCATTCCTTTCTTTATAGTTGGACTTAGTTTGGCTGACCCTTGGGAGGTAGGGTACTTTTGGGCCTCTGCAATCATAGCCAGGTTATAGTTATGATTAATGTCTTGGTTTGTGCTTTTCAATCGGGTATAAATGGACTAGCAAGTAGTCTACCCGAGCCAAAGGATACAGTGAATTATTTTATTTCTTGGCAAGGCGAAAATATTGCTTTACTCCCAGTCCCCTCAGGCCTAGCGAATAGGTCTGATGTCAAGCTATCCCGATTGGAAGGGAAAGGGCTTTCTAGAAACAGAAACAACTGTATCAAAATCGCGAAAGAATACCAGGCAGACGGATATTTTTTGATTGCTGATGAGGATGTTGATTTCTTGGATGGATTTGAAAATCAAATAGAAAATGCTTTTGCGACTCACTCTGAAGCTGATCTTTTATGTTTCCAAGTAAAGTCAAAAGAAGAGAATCATCCATTTAAGAATTATCCTCTTAAAAGTCATCCGGTTTCATTAAAATCAATCGATAGGATTTCATCTATAGAGATCGCTGGAAAAATGGAGGTCTTGGATCAAGTCCGATTTGATGAGCGACTTGGTTTAGGGGCCGAGTTTCCCTCAGGAGAAGAAACAGCGTTTTTAGCTGATTGTATCAGATCAGGAAAAAGAATATTCTATTGCCCCGTGGCCATTGTCAGCCACCCTTTTGAGACTTCTGGAAAAAGACGGGTAAATATGTTTTCTGATCAAGCTTTACAATTGGTAGGTGGGCGCTCCTACAGAATTTACGGCCCCAAAATATCCCAAGTCTTTTTTTTCTACTCAGCAATCAAAAATTACGGGAAGTATAAGAAGACTAGGTCTTTTTTTTCCTACTTAAAGCAGCTTCATTTAGGTGTCAGGAAGTTTAAAAACCTAAAAATTGGCTAAAGTTTCAGTCATTATTCCTAGCTATGGAAGGCCAGAATTTCTTCAAAAGTCTATCCAAAGTGTGCTTAGTCAATCTTTTCAAGATTGGGAATTGATTGTAGTAGATGACAATGGGGTTGGCAGTGTTTCTCAAGTTCAAACCCAAACCTTATTAAATGAATATAGAGATGATCCTAGGATTCACTACCACATACAAGAGGAAAATAGGGGAGGCTCAGCTGCTAGAAATATCGGGTGGAAATCCGCGAGTGGAGAATTCATTTGTTTCTTGGATAATGATGATGAGTTTTATCCGGAAAAGCTCAAAGCTCAAGTACAATCATTGGAAAGGACTGGTTTAAAAATGACCGTTTGTAGATTTGACTCCTTCAAAAACGGTAAAAAGGTTCGGACCTCAGCCAAAATACCTGAGATGGATAGTTATTTAATTCCTTTCGCTTTGGGTAAAATTAATTTTGCTTCGGGATCAACCCTCATGATTTCCAAATCGCTACTGGAAAAAGTAGATGGGTATGACGAGACTTTTCGCCGGAAGCAAGACATTGAATTGATGATAAGGTTATTAGTGGAGGAGAGCCTGCATGTGGATGATCAGATTTTGGTTCGTTTGAACATAGATGATCGTGCCAATATTCCTGCGGTGGAAAACTTCAAAAAGTTTCAAAATCTCTTCAATTTAAAATTCAATAACCTATTCGAAACTTTTCCTGAAAAAGCCCAACAGGAGATGAAGCAGTATGAGATAACAGAATTAGCGAAAGTGGCACTTTGGAACAAAGATTGGAAACTGTTTCTAAGACTTTTTTTTACAGGAGGACTCAATTTTACTACTCAATTCAATTTGGGGACAGACTTGATCCAGAAATTTGTAACTTATTATTTGAAATGAAATTCCAAGAAATATCAATAGGCAAGGCAAGGCTTAGTTTAACTTTTATCCTATTGTTTGTTTTTAATTTTCTCTCAGCACAAGACTTGGCCAGTGTCAGAAAAAGGCTGACTGAAATGGGAGCTTATAAATCTGTGCTTCGATATGAGGATAAGAATTGGTCTTACCAAACCTTCAAAAAGAAAATCAATGACTCGAATGGGGCTTTTTTTAGAACTAATCCCCGACCTACCTCAGCGGATATTAAAAAGGATTTACTTCAAGAGGTATTTTATTTTTTGAGAATGCAGTCTGAGGGGAAGGAACCTGTCGAGATCAATGAGATTAAAGAGCGATTGTACAAGACTTTGGCCTGGTGGGTGATTGATAAGCCACAATTCCGGTGGACGGATAGTGCCCTAGATCAACCAAGGTATCTGGGCACCATTTTGATCCTACTTTATGATACCATGAAAGCGGATTTAGCCGATCCAAAATATGCCCCAAGGATTAAGAGAATTCAAGAAGAATCGGCTAATTATCTCCGTTACACCTGGAATTTTGGAAAAGCGGAGGATCGTTTTCTCAATTTAGGAGATGACTTGAATGAGGATGTTCAGAGGATGGGAAATGTAGGCTATAGGCTTTATGCTATGACTGCTATTTCGGCTGCATTGGACCGTGAGGATTTGATGGGGTCTGTCTCAAAAATTGCTGAGAATCAGATTCAATTTCATATCAATACCGGGCAAAGCCATCCGATCGCTTTAATGCCTGATTTTGCTTTGCATCAGCATAATTATGGAGGAGGTCAAATGTACAATCTTGGTTATGGACTAGATTGGTTTAACGATTTTGTTGCTTATGCCTACTATGTAAAAGATTCCAAGTGGGCTTTGGAAAAGGATCAATTGAAACTACTTGCTGGGTTTTTAGAAAAAGGTATTTATCCCTTTTTCCTCGAAAATAATCAACTGGTCCAACAGGCGCTTGGGCGACATAATCAGGTGAAGTCAACTTGGATCAAATTTCCTGAAAGCAGAGCTAAACTGCTGAGAAGCTTTTTTTCAGAGGGTTCTGCTGAAAGAATCGCAATAGATCGAGTCCTATCAGATCTGGATTTCAAGAAAAATACTGGATTCCATAGTTTTTACAGCTCAGATTTTCTAATAGCAGATCTGCCCAAATATACAGCCTCCGTCAGATTAGTATCTGATAGAACATCAGGTCAGGAAAGCGGTGATCAAGGTCAAAGAAATGGGATGCAAAACTTTTTCAGTTCTGACGGAAGTTTTATCCATTATAAGCCTGGCTTTGATGAAGTGAAGGGTGCCTGGGATTGGCGTAAAGTACCTGGAACTACAGCAGCTCTTATCGACTATCCACTACCTGCAGTGCCTTATGGTAAAAACTATTCAGGTTTTTCCAGCTATGCAGGTGTCTTGAATACAGAGAAAGGCGCTCTTATAGCAGGCAACTTGCGCAGAAAGAGTGGAAGCTATCAATTGGAGATGGTGAAGTCATATCTTTTGCTCCAAGATGTCGTGTTTTTCTGGGGGTTTGGATTAAAGTATGAAGATAAAGATGAAGTCCATACCACTGTAACCCAAGAATCTCTTCATGAAAATGCATTGTTTTTAAATGGGAGCGAAAAGTTATCACTTGGCTTGGGCTTTGAAAAGCATATGGAAGCAGATATTCCCATTGGAGTTTGGAATGACGACACTGGCTACATTATTTTTCCTGTGGAGGAAAAAGATATTCAAGTAAGTTTGGTCGCCAAGCCAACAAATACGAAATGGGAGCAGCTAGACCAACGAAATAAGCCTGAAAATAATGAAATACCGCTTTTGACGATCAGTGTCAAGCATGCTGAAAATGCAACAATGTACAACGACTCTTATTTTTATATGATGATCCCAGAGATTAGTAAGGAGGAATTTATTCAATTATACAATGAGGGTGCAGTAGATTTCCCATCTTTGGGAATTGAGCAGTTTACGTATTCAGGATCTAAGTTTTCGCTTGTCCATGATTCCTCTGCTTGGTTTGTCAACTTCAGAAAAGCTGCTAAATCTGAGTTTACTATTTCTGATTATAAATTTTCTGTTTCAGGGCTTATTGGAGGAGCCTTCCAATTCAAAGATGAAAATTTAAACCTTAATATCACCCAAATGGAGAAAAGGGAAAGTATTGGTCAGGACTTCTTGATTACAATTGATAATTTTGGTCCAATTAATATATCTTCGCCTTCAGTCCTGTCACAACCGATAAAAGTTCAGAATTCGCAATCGGGAATTCAAATATCAGGAAATACCGAAACCAAAAATCCACTAGAGTTTGGTTCAACTTTCCGTTTTGACATACCTTTAAAATCCCAACAATAACTTTTGAAATTTTCTGTCCTTATCTCGATCTATTTTCGAGAAAAACCCGAAAATCTGCAATTAGCTTTTCAAAGTCTGGTCGATCAGACTCTTCAAGCAGATGAGATCATTTTAGTCAAAGATGGTCCTTTGACTCCTGAGTTAGATCAAATGATCAATATTTTTCAGGATTTATTGCCGTTGAAGCTCGTTGTCTTACCTGAAAACAAGAGCTTAGGTTATGCCTTAAATGAGGGACTAAAGCACTGTTCGTTTGAATGGGTAGCAAGAATGGATACAGATGATCTCTGTCATCCGGAGCGCTTTGAAAAGCAGGTGGCTTTTGTAAAAGCAAATCCTGATATTGACTTGATTGGGGCAAATATTACCGAGTTTATAGAAGCTCCCGGTGACCTGAGCAGAAAGAAAAACGTTCCAGAAAAACACGAGGATATTATTCGATTTGCATTTAAAAGATGCCCTTTTAATCACCCTACTGTCTTCTTTAGAAAATCGGCCATTTTGGAGGTAGGATCTTATCAATCAATGATCTTATTTGAGGATTATTACTTATGGTTTAGATTGATTAAGGCGGGAAAGAGATTTCATAATCTTCAAGATTCTCTGCTTGATTTTCGACTAGGAAAAGATATGCTGGGCCGTAGACAGGGCTTACAATATGGCTTAAATGAAGCAAGGTTTTTTCTATTTGCATATCGAGAAGGACTAATACCATTCAATTCACTGGTTCGCTTTCTTCTTCGATTTCCTATACGTATTATGCCTCGTTGGTTCACCTTGTTTGTTTATAATACCTTTTTGAGGAAATAAATTTGAAAAAAGGTCTCCTTTTTGTTGGGTCTTGGCTCATTTTTTTCTTGAACTCATTTAGTCAACAGCTCAATGTTGGCCTTCCGATTTATGAAGAGTATTATCGGAGGCAACAGTTGGCTGGAGAGCTAGGTAGTATGCACTCCTTTATGGTTCGTCCTTTGAGGTTGCCAGAATTAAATAAGGATTTGGAGGACGATCTATTTCTCCAAATCATCGAAGAAGAGACGAAAATAGGTTTATTAACTCTTCCTTTAATTTCTCGAAATACCTACAATTCTAAGAGGCCTTACGGTTGGGGTAATAAAGGGATGCTACCCAATGTTGGGTTTCAGACATATCTAAGTACAGGGATATTTGCAAAACTTGGATTTTTTGAATTGCAATTGCAGCCGGAGTTTGTTTTTGGACAAAACAGGCCATTTGTAGGCTTTGGGAGTGATTTTTCTACCCCAGTTCTACAATCAAGGTTCTTTTATTGGAATAATGGAGATAACCCTGAGCGATTTGGGACTAGCCCAAATAATCGGCTATGGTGGGGACAATCTTCAGCAAAATTGAATTTTGGCGCCTTCGCTATTGGGATTTCAACCGAAAATATTTGGTGGGGACCAGGGCAATTCAATTCACTGACATTTAGCGATAATGCAGAAGGTTTTCCGCATATTACGCTAGAGACCAAAAGGCCAGCAAAAACCTTTCTTGGGAATTTTGAAGGTCAATTGATCGTGGGGCGTCTGGAAAATAGTTTGCAGCCACCTACACAAATTGATTTTTTGAATCAACGATACTTCAAAGAATTTGATGGGGATTGGCGTTATTTAAATGGGATTTCAATCAGTTATAACCCCATATTTCTCCCAAATTTGTTTTTTGGTTTTAGTAGGACCTTTCAACAATACAATAGTCTTAAAGGAGACAAGTTTTTAGATTGGTTTCCGATTTTTGAAGTATTTCAAAAAGAAGGCTTGTTTTCAAATGGTAATTCCGTTAGCTATGATAGCAAAGGTCAGGATCAGCAAGTTGTAGTTTCTTTTAGATACCTGGTTACCTCTGCCAAATTTGAAATTTATGGAGAATATGGGCGAAGAGATCACGCTTTTAATTGGCGGGAGTTTATTCTTAATCCCGAACATGCCCGAGCATATTTGATAGGCTTTCAAAAATTAATTGCCTTAAACAAAGGGGATGATTTCCTTCAAATAAGAGGAGAATACACCCACCAGCAGGAATCTGTCAATCGGTACATTCGGTATCCTGGCCTAATAGGTAATCAGACTTGGCATACGCACGGGCTTGCACGAGGCTTTGTGAATAGAGGGGAAGCTTTGGGAGTAGGGGCCGGAGTGGGATCGAATGTAATGAGCTTTGAAGTATCAAAAGTCTCTAAACTCAATAAGCGGGGAATCCTTCTAGAACGTCTTGCAAATCATCAGGATTTCTTCTACCGTGCGTTTGGTAGAAGTTCTGGGAGACAGCCATGGATTGACTACAGTATCGGCCTGTTGTGGGATCAATCTTTCAAAAATTTGACTATTGGAAGTAAAGCCCAACTTATCTCCAGCTATAATTATCAATGGAAATCAAATTTATCAAGTAGTCGGGATTTTCCACAAAAGAATCTTGACTTGGCACTCTATTTAAATCTAAACCTACTCTACCGATTTGGAGATTGAAATTGTTGGAAGAGGTTTTTTTTCAAGCCTTTTCTATTAGTTTTGCCCTGAGTTTGAAGTGAGTAATTTTGGTACTCACTCTTATCTTTTCGATCCTCAGTATCAGTTAATCTTGAGGGTTAGACATATTCTAACTGATGGACATTTAGGTTTCAAGTTAATTTGGGACTGAAAGGGCGAAGCTGTTTCGGATTTTAACTATTAACAATATTAGTTTTTATGCTTAAATCACTTAATGAATCAAAAATTGGCATCATAGGGCTTGGATATGTTGGCCTGCCGTTGGCTGTGGAGTTTGCCAAAAAATTCCCGGTGGTTGGGTTCGATATAGATCAAAAGAGAATAAATGACCTAAATGAGGGACACGATTTCACGCTGGAAGTGGAGGATGAATTACTCCAATCAGTGTTAGTGAAAAGTAGCCCAAAAATAGGGTCCAAGGGCCTTTTTAATACGGCTTTATCTGAGGATCTATCAGATTGTAATATTTACATTGTTACAGTTCCAACCCCTACAGATAGGCACAATCGCCCGGTATTGACTCCCATGATTAAGGCTTCAGAGAATATCGCAAAATATCTCAAAAAGGGAGATGTGGTCATCTATGAATCTACGGTATACCCAGGTGTGACAGAAGATGATTGTGTACCTGTTTTAGAAAGAATCTCAGGACTAAAATACAATGAGGACTTTTTTGCAGGCTATTCTCCAGAAAGAATCAATCCTGGAGATAAGGAGCATACAGTAGCAAAGATCTTAAAAGTGACGTCAGGAAGCACGCCGGAAGTTGCTGAGTACGTCGATCAGCTTTACAAAACCGTAATCATCGCAGGTACGCATAAGGCTTCTTCAATAAAGGTCGCTGAAGCAGCAAAAGTGATTGAAAACTCACAACGCGATATCAATATTGCTTTCGTGAATGAACTTTCAAAAATCTTCAATCTTTTGGGTATCGATACCAATGAGGTACTTGAGGCTGCCGGCACTAAGTGGAATTTCTTGAAGTTTAAGCCAGGCTTGGTAGGTGGACATTGTATTGGAGTAGATCCTTTTTATCTTGCTCAAAAAGCCCAAGAAGTAGGCTATCATCCAGAGATAATTTTAGCCGGTAGAAGACTCAATGACAGTATGGGTAAGCATGTGGCTACCGAAACGATCAAACACATGATGCGCAAGGATCTGAAAGTGATTGATTCAAAAGTTTTGATTTTGGGCTTTACTTTCAAAGAAGATTGCCCTGATGTGAGGAATACCCGCGTTATTGACATTTACAATGAGCTAAAGTCTTTTGACATGGATGTGGATGTCTTTGATCCTTGGGCCAATTCTCAGGAAGTAGCGCATGAATATGGATTGACTTTACTTCCCGAGTCCCCGCAACTTGAGGATTATTCTGCAATTATCTTAGCCGTGGCACATAAAGAATTTAAAGGCATGGATATTTCTAAATCTGCCAATCGAGTGGTTTTCGATGTGAAGGGGATTTTAGGGAAGGGTTTAGTCGATGCGAGACTTTAAATTTCCCAATAGTAAAGTCTAATATTTTACTAATTTTGAAACAAAATTTCTGAATAGAGTAATTCTCAAAATTCTTTTTATGCAAAAATTGATTAGACCAATAATTTTTGGGTTGGTACTCGTTGCCGCCCTTTTTTCTTGTGTTTCCAATAAAAAAGTGATTTACATGCAGGAGCTCGAGGAGTCTTTGGGGCCGCTTGTAGAGTCTAGTGATCGATATGGCTATCAAACAGAAGACTACCTTTTACAGGTCAATGATATTGTAGAAGTAAGTATCAAAACTACCGATCCAGAGCTTAATAAGGTTTTCAACGTGGTAGTAGCTGAAAACAACAATATGGCTCAAATGGGAGGCTCTCAAGGCGCAGGGGATGCTTTCTTCATGAATGGTTACACGCTTGATGATCAAGGAATGGTAGAAATACCCCTTGTTGGCGAGCTTAAATTTTTGGGATTGACAACCAGAGAAGCAAAAGAGCTTGTAGAGTCTAAGGTAGTTAAATATGTCAAGGAGGATGAATATTTCGTGCGCGTCAGATTAGGGGGGGTTCGATTTAGTGCTTTGGGAGAATTTAACCAATCAGGAAAATATACAATTCTCCAAAACAGGGTTACGATTTTTGAAGCAATTGCCTTCGCAGGTGATTTAAGTAGACTAGCCAAGCGAGATGAAGTTCTCCTTGTAAGACAATACCCTGATGGTTCTCAAATTCATAAAATCAATTTGCTTGACCGGGAGCTTTTAGGCTCCGAGTATTACTTTTTGAAGCCAAACGATATGATTTATGCCGAACCGATGAAAGTAAGGGAAATCGGTGCAGGGAATACCTTGGTAGAGACTTTGACGCTATTTACCACCACAGTGACAGCGATTGCGCTCATTTTGACTTTGATCCAAAATAATTAAAATATGTCTGTAGATCAGGAAGAAAATGATTTCCTACAGGAAGAAGAAAGCACCTTTGATTTAAAGGCGATTCTTCCCAAGATCCTGCGAATTTGGCCTTGGATTTTAGGCAGTTTACTTATTTCTTTAGGAATTGCGTTTTATATCACGCAAACTACTCCTCCAAACTTCAGGGTTTCCTCCAAATTTTTCATTAAAGAAAATGAAAAGGGATTGTCACTTTTCGAAAACCCAGCAATGATGCAGGAGCAGGGGATGGGTCTTACCAATGAGACGATTATTCTCAGGTCTCGCCCCATTGCTAAGGCTACTCTTGAAAAGCTTGATTTTCAGGTTGAATACTATCAGCAGGGCACTTTTATACTTCAAGAAATCTATAAAAAGACCCCGATTGTGGTAGAGGTAGATTGGAAGTCTCCTCAGTTGCTAAATGGACAAATTAAGGTGACTTGGACAGATGCTGAAAATTACACAATAGAGTTTCCGCAAGAAAGTTATACCCAACTCCTTCCTGACGGAAGCTATGACGCAGTTAGTAATTTGGAGCCCAAGACCTTTAAGTTTGGCGAGTGGGTAGAAACTCCTCAACTCAAAGTGAGGATAAATAATACCGCAGCTTCAAATGAGGGGAATTCCATCTTCATCCTGAGAGATCAAAACTATCTTGTGAATGTTTATTCTTTGGGTTTGATTGTTGAGTTGTCAGAAAAAGGTTCCTCCATTCTTGATTTGAGTCTCATGGTAAGGAATAGGGCTAAAGGAGAAACCTATCTCAATGCGCTGATGGAGACTTATCTTGAACTTGAGCTTCAGGAGAAAAATGAAATTGCCAATAGAACAATTGATTTTATAGACAGTCAGGTAGCGGGTGTTGCGGATTCTTTAAGTTCCTTTGAAGATCAATTGCAAGACTATCGATCATCCAATCAGATTTTCAACCTTTCCACCGAGTCTTCTGCAGTATTCGATCAGTTGACTGATATCGAAAGACAAATAGCAGAAGCTAGTCTTAAGCGTCGATATTATCAAAGCCTGAAAGATTATTTGGTTCGTGAAAATTACAACGAAATCGTGGTTCCTTCGGGGTTAGGGATCGATGATCCGTATCTTAATGGATTGATCGAGAATCTTTTGGAAGTACAGGTAGAAAGGTCACGTCTCCTTGCCACTCAAACAGAACTGTCACCGCAAGTCCGGGCAGCTAATCAAAGACTTGCCGACTTGAATACATCTATTCAAGAGATATTGACTAATGTGGAGAGCAATAACCTCATGACCATCAATGATCTTGAGAATAGAAAAAAAACTATTGAATCATCATTTAGAAGTCTTCCACAAGCGGAGCAGAACCTGATTAAATACCAGCGTCAAGCCACACTGACTGAGAATATATATAACTTCCTTTCTGAGAAAAGGGCAGAGTCTGCTATTTCAAAAGCTTCAAATACACCTGCTAACAAGATCATCGAATATGCTAGAGCAGGAATGCTTCAGATCTCACCAAAGCCTACCAGAAACTACCTGCTAGCTGGTTTTGCTGGTTTGTTTTTGCCTGTTTTGGTAGTGTTTGCTTTGGAGTTTTTCCGAACCAAAATAGAAGAACCTAAGTATCTTGAGCGAAAACTTAAAATACCTGTTTTGTCTACTATTTTGTTTAATAAGACAAAGGAGAATCTAGTGGTTTTTGGAAATGGCAAATCAGGAATAGCAGAAGGTTTTCGTTCCTTGAGATCTAATATTAAGTTTTTGGTGCCTAAGGAAAAGCAACTGACTTTTATGATTACTTCCACCATTTCAGGTGAGGGAAAGACATTTTGTGCAATGAATTTAGCATCAGTCTATTCGTTGACTGGTAAAAAGACCATATTGATTGGCTGTGATATGAGAAAGCCTAAAATCTATGATGATTTTGGTTTGAAAAATGATATCGGGCTATCTACCTACCTAAGTGGACAAGAAGATGAGTGGTCCAACGTGGTCAAGCATTCCAATTATGAAAACCTTGACTTAATCGTGGCAGGTCCAATTCCTCCCAATCCATCAGAACTTCTGTTTTCAGTCAATTTTGAGAAGTTGATCAATGAATTGAAGGCTGAATATGATGTAATCATTTTGGATACTCCACCAGTTGGTTTGGTTTCGGAAACCCTCGACCTACTTACACTTGTGGATTTCACTCTGTTTGTGTTTAGACAAAACTACTCCGATAAATCCTTCATCGATGCAGTGAATGGGCTGAAAGAGCAGAAAGGGGTCAAGAATATTTATGCAATTTTCAATGGCTTGGATGCCACCAAAGTGTCATATGGAGGGTATGGATATTCATATGGATATGGGTATGGATACTACGATACTGACAAGAAACAGAAAAAGCGATTTCGCATTTAATTTAGATTTTTGAAAAGTTTCATCACTAAGTATTTCAGATATTTCTCGTTTTTTTACGAGTATCTAGGTAATAAAGTCATTCTTCTGATAGTTTCCAGCCTATTCGTAGGTTTATTGGATGGGTTTGGTTTAGCACTATTTATTCCTGTATTTACCATAGCCGCAGATGGAATCACCGAGGAAAACAGACAAGCCCTTGGGAATCTCGACTTTCTTTTAGACTGGATTGAGAAGTTGGGCTTTGGACTGAATCTCAACGTTATACTCGGCGTAATGGTCAGTTTATTTGTCCTGAAGTCAATTTTGAAGTTTTTCGATGGGATCTTGAAGACAAAACTTCAGATGGAATTTGTCAAAAAGCTCCGGTATGAAATGGTAGAGGGACTTGGCGGAATGAGCTACAAAAACTTTGTAAATCTTGACGCAGGTAAAATTCAAAACACTCTTTCCGGCGAAGTATTCAAGGTTACTTATAGCTTTTTGACTTATTTCAGTACCATACAGTTCATGGTACTGCTGTCGGTTTATGTGACGCTAGCGATGCTTTCCAATTTTCAGTTTGCGATCCTAGTTAGTATTGGTGGATACCTTTCCAATTTTCTTTTTAAGATTATTTTTAGATTTACTGAGAAAGCATCGGTTGGTGTGACCGCATTCAACCATGAATTTCAGTCTTATCTGATTCAGGCAGTTCATAACTTCAAGTATTTGAAGGCTACAGACTACTTTGCCAAGTATAAGCTGAAGCTGAAGGCTATTATTGACTCCATAGAAGTTCAGCAACGTAAAATTGGGATTTACAATGCTTTTCTTTCCTCTACTCGAGAGCCGATAGTTCTCATTATTGTAGCGGTGGTGATTTTGGTGCAGGTCAATCTGATGGGAGGTCAGATGGCGACTATTCTTGCCTCACTTTTATTCTTTTACCGAGCCTTAAATTATGTCATATCACTTCAAACTAGTTGGCAAGGATTTGTCGCGCATTATGGAGGAATAGTTGCGGCAATGGAATTGATGGAGGAGTTTCGTTCGCTAAAAGAGTCTACTGGAAAAAGACCTGAAATTGAGCAAATCAAAGAAATCCAACTTCAAAATCTTTCCTTCGAATATAAGCAGGATATACCAGTGCTAAAGCAGGTCAATTTAGAAGTAGAGAGACTCAAAACGCTCGCCTTAGTGGGAGGCTCAGGAAGTGGCAAAACCACGATGGTAAACTTAATTATCGGACTCTTGGAACCTGTATCCGGTGAAATTCTTATCAACGGACAAACTCGAAGTAGTTTTGATAAAGCTTCCTACCGAAAGCGATTCGGGTACATCACTCAAGAGCCAGTCATTTTTAATGATAATATCTTCAATAATGTTACATTTTGGGATGAGCGATCTCCAGAAAATTTAGCAAAATTTGAGGAAGCAATTCGCCTTGCTAATATCAATACCTTTGTTAATTCCCTTCCTGAAAAGGAAAATACGAAATTGGGGGACAATGGAATGCTGGTGAGTGGTGGGCAAAAACAACGGATCTCCATAGCTAGAGAACTATATAAAAATGTAGACGTCTTGATTCTGGATGAGGCCACTTCCGCATTAGACAGCGAGACTGAGCGCTCAATCCAGGAAAATATTGACAATCTTCGAGGAAAATACACTATTATCATCGTAGCACATAGACTCAGTACGGTGAAGAAAGCGGATAAAATACTCGTTTTGGATTCAGGGGATATAGTGGGTGAAGGGAATTTTGAATCACTTGTCAATTCTAGTAAGGTCTTCAAAAGAATGGTAGAACTACAGGAATTTTGATCAAAGAAGATAAAAGACAATTTTTTAAAATCTTACTTTCCCCAATTGGTCTTCCCACTAAAAGTATTGGGAGTTGGACCAATAGAATTCAAAGATTTCAGGAGAAAACAGGATATTTTGATAGAATTATTTCTCCAACTCCAACTCCATCTCAACTTCATATTTTTGCTGAAAAGAGGCAACCGGGAAAGCTTTTAAAGCTTATTTTAAGAAACAATCTTCAGGCTTTTCGCTGTAGAAAATTTTTAGACGCAGTCCTTTCTTTTGGATCGCTTTCTCAGCCTCTTCAGATCCTCGTGATGGATGATAAAAACCTGCTGGAAGCTCTCGTTTCCATCAAGCCTAATCTTCCCAAGTACTCGGAGATTATTTTTTCTTTTCATGGACATCGACTATTGCTGGGTCCTTATCTTGCTGATCGGGTTGATAAAGTTCTTTTTTTGACAAAGCGAGGCTATCTAGAGACTTTCGAAGCAAACCATCAGCATCCTCCACTTTCATTTGTTGTGGGAAATGGTGTGCGTAGTGACCTATTCTTCCCGCTTTCTAGATCTGAAAAACACAAGCAGCGAGAAGCATTAGGCCTTTCTGTTGACAATCCCATTATCATTTGGATGGCCAATTCTCGGCCTGTAAAAGGCTTTCACTTGTTCAAAAAGGTGATTGCTGTTCTTTTGAAAAAATATCCCAACCTTCAAATTTTAAGCATTGGGCACGAACCTGATGAATCCATTTCTTATCCCAATTGGCATCAACTTGGTAAGGTGCCCAACGAAAAATTACCTAAATATCTCCAAATAGGAGATTTTTATTTTTTCACTTCATTGTGGCAAGAAGGCTTTGGACTTTCCCTTGCTGAAGCTGTCAAATGCGGAAATTTCGCATTAGCCTCAAATGCGGGAGGAATACCTGATGTAGTATCAGGCTGTCCCTTCTCAGAATTAGTAATGGAACCAAATAGTATTTCCTGTTGGGTGGATACTTTTGATAAGCTTCTCACCAAAAAGTCCAGTAATACTATCAGTGATGAGGAAATGAGAGATTGGCTTTCAAACTGGCATGATTATCAGGCTTGGGAAAGAAACTATTTACATGCGCTTGAATCCTAGTCTATGTGTGGCATAGTCGGAAAATATTCTCTTAAAGGTTCTATATCAAATGATGATGAACAAAGGCTAAAGCTCGCTTTGGATTTACAGAATCATAGAGGCCCTGACGCAAAGGGGATTTGGAGAGGAGATTCTGCGATCCTTGGACATAATAGGCTTTCCATCATCGATCTTTCTCAGGCAGCTGATCAACCGCTTTATAGGGCGGATTTGGGATTGAGAATCATATTTAATGGTGAAATCTATAATTACCAGCTGCTTAGAAGTTCTTTGCAAAAACAGGGATACGAATTCACAACAACTTCCGATACGGAGGTAATTCTGGCGGCTTATGCTCATTGGGGAAAAGGACTCTGTGAGTACCTGACGGGTATGTTTGCATTTGCTATTTGGGATGAGCAGAATGAAGAGCTGTTTATAGCAAGAGATCGATTTGGAGAGAAGCCCATCTTTTTTATAAACCATGGAGATGGTTTTTATTTTGCCTCTGAGTTGAATGCTCTGAGAACCATTTACCCGAGGGAGTTGAAGATTAATCAGGATGCTGTCATAGACCTTGTCGAGTATCTTTATATCAATTTACATCATTCTATTTATCAAGAGGTAAACGTATTTCCTCCAGCCTCTACGCTTTCGATTTCCAAAGATGGAGCCAAGAATTGGGGTCAATATTACAACTACCCCACCCAAGTTGGAGAGAATATTGATTTTGATTCGCTGAAAAAACAGACAAAAGAGAAACTGTTCCAAACAGTGGAAAGAGAACTGCATGCTGATGTACCGGTAGCAACTTTTCTCAGTGCAGGAGTAGATTCTGGCTTGATCACTGCTATAGCTCACGAGATCAAACCAGACTTGCAAGCTGTGACCATGGCTACTAATGAAGAGGCCACGGATGAGACCGATGGAGCAAAGTCTTTAGCTAGAAAACTCGGGATAAGGCATGAAATTGTTCCGGTAAACACAGATTCTCTAGAAGTATTGGGTAAAATACTTACTGATATTCAGCCTTTAGCAGATGCTTCATTAATTCCCAGTTTCATGGTAACGGAGCAAATTAAGGATAGATATACGGTGATGCTTTCAGGAGATGGAGGGGATGAGATATTCGGTTCTTACAATCGGCCAAATCGATATCTGAAACTGAAGCGAAAAAGTATACCAGGTGGGCAACAGTTTATTGATTGGGCATTCTCAGTCAAGAATCCAGCCCTTTCTGGCAAACTAATGTCCTTTCTCAATGACGAAAAAAGGATGTTACTGAATGGATGGCAGGGCTTATATTCGCGTCATAATCTCTCTGGCGCGAGTCTTTTTCAATGTATATTTTGGTCAGGAAAAGAGCAGAACTATCCAAAATCTTTGATCCCATCTCTCGAAATAGACTATAAAAGGAATTTGGAGAAACTTACATTTGGACTGGATGTGAAAACCCGACTCCCTGGAGATTTTCTTTTTAAAGTAGATAGTGCCGCTATGCACTCCTCGGTGGAAGTGAGAGCTCCTTTTCTCGATCATGAGTTAGTTGACTTCCTATCTAAAGTTCCAGTGGAATCGCTGATGCCAAATGGGGTGGACAAAGAGTTGAGTAAGTCGCTTCTTTCTGACTATAGTGGCGAATCTTGGCATCCTCCCAAGCGTGGTTTTACGATTCCTTATTGGCTTTATTTACAAGGTCCATGGGGAGATCAATTAGAATCGTTTCTTGATGAGGGTTTATCCGAATCTTATTTTAATTTTAATAAGGAAGGAATTCGCTCCATTCTTCAGCAGCATAGACAGCGATCAAATAGTACCTATGCACGTATTCTATTTTCATTGTTGATTCTCGAAATCTGGCTGAGAGTGTTTCATTTGAAAAAAGAACTGGTCTTTCTTTCCAAAAAGCAAAAAATAAAATGATCATCGCAGAAATAGCCCAAGCCCATGATGGAAGCCTTGGAAATGCCTATGCTTACATTGAAGCATTAGCTGCGACAGGGGTTGACGCCATTAAATTCCAAACTCACATCGCCGAGGCTGAGAGTTCAATCCACGAGCCATTTCGGGTGAAATTTTCAAAGCAGGATGCTACCAGATTTGAGTATTGGAAGCGAATGGAGTTTACTTTGGATCAATGGAAGGGCCTCAAGGCATACGCTGATTCTCATGGTATAGAACTGATTTCATCTCCATTTAGCAATCTTGCAGTCGATTGGCTCGAAGAAATTGGTGTAAAGCGATATAAAATAGGGTCTGGTGAGGTTTCGAACTGGTTAATGCTTGAAAAAATTGCTAAAACCGGAAAACCTATCATTCTGAGTTCAGGGATGAGTAGCTGGGAGGAATTGGATCAAACAATAGAGTTTTTGAAAAAGTATGGAAACTCCCTATCTATTTTACAATGTACAACAGCTTACCCCACTGCTCCAGAGCAATGGGGACTCAATGTAATTCAAGAGTTAAAGGACAGATACCAATTGCCCATTGGTTTTTCTGATCATAGCGGAGATATTTTTGCATGTATATCAGCTGCCTCTTTAGGAGCAGAGATATTCGAATTTCATGTTGTTTTTGATAAAAGACAGTTTGGGCCTGATACTCCTGCCAGTATCACTATAGATCAGACAGAGCAAATGGTGAAGGGCATTAAGGCTATTCAAAAAGCACTGAAAAACCCTATCGATAAAACTCAGATCAAGCCTTTTCAAGATTTAAAGAAGATTTTTGAAAAAAGTTTGGCTGTCAATCGTGCAATGAAAAAAGGAGACATCATCCAGCCTGAATTTTTGGAAAGCAAAAAACCGAAAGGCTTTGGAATAGATGCAAAGGACTACGCCGATGTAATTGGAAAAAAATTAAACAAAGATCTTTCTCAGTGGGGGTTTTTAAATTGGGAGGATCTTGAAAGCTAATATGAACAAACGGAAAATCTGTGTTGTAGTCACTGCAAGGCCATCTTATTCCAGGATTATGACGGCCCTTCAAGCTATCAAGGAGCATCCTGACTTGGAGCTTCAACTGGTAGTCGCAGCCTCGGCACTATTAGACCGATATGGGTCTGCTATCAATTATATCCAAAATGATGGCTTTGAGATTGCAGCTAAGGTATTCAATGTCCTAGAAGGAGAGAATCTCACTGCAGCGGCCAAAACAACCGGGATAGGAATTCTTGAATTATCTACTGTCTTTGATAATTTATCTCCTGATATAGTCGTCACGGTTGCAGATAGGTTTGAAACCATGGCAACAGCTATCTCTGCTAGCTATATGAATATCCCGCTCGCCCATGTTCAAGGTGGAGAAGTGACTGGAAATATTGATGAAAAGGTACGGCATTCTATCACCAAGCTTGCAGATTATCATTTTGTCGCATCTGAAAGTGCGCAGCAGCGGGTAATTAGACTTGGTGAAGATCCAGAATTTGTATTTAATACAGGTTGTCCAAGTATTGATTTAGCAGCTAGAATTCTCGAACGACCTGATTTTAATTTCGATCCATATCTCAAATATGGGGGAGTGGGCTCCAGGCCTGATTTGTCCAAAGGATACTGGGTGGTTATGCAGCATCCGGTCACTACTGAGATTCAAAAATCAAGGGCCCAAATTGAAGAGACGCTTCATGCAGTGTACAATCTTAATGAGCCTGTTCTTTGGTTTTGGCCAAATGTTGATGCGGGAGCAGATGGTACAAGTACGGGTATCAGGGCGTTTAGAGAAATGCATGATTTGGAAAATTTCCATTTTTTCAAAAATATGGAGCCAAATGATTTTTTGAGATTATTGATCAATTCAAAAGGGTTGATAGGCAATAGTAGTGTAGGAATTCGAGAGTGTGCCTACTTAGGAGTACCGGTAGTGAATATTGGAAGTAGACAAAATGCACGAGATAGAGGTCATAATGTCCTCGATGTGACTTATAACAGAGATCAGATTTTTGACGCAATCAAATCTCATCAGCAAAACGGAAAAGCAGACTCATCTCATGTATATGGAGGAGGGGTTGCCGGTACCAAAATAGCAGAATTATTGGCTTCTTTACCACTTCGTTTTCATAAAACAATTATGTATTGACTAAAATAAAACAGTATGGTTAGGAGTGATTTTGATATTAGAGATGCTCGAGGACTAGAAGATATAGTAGATTGCATCGAAGAAGGTACTTACGGCGAAGCACCAAAGAGCTTAATTTCATTTTTAGATAGCTTGCCACAAACTCCTTCCATGAACTTTCTTAGGACACTGACTGTCCCCTTTTTATTTCATGATTTTGAGGATAATATTCACCTCGACAATGATCCGATCAGCCATTTTTCTAATACACTCCTTGAGTTGAAAGAGAAAATAATGGGCCTAGTAGCTATGGGGAATTATGAGAGAGTCTTTTCTGGAGCGCTTGAATATACTCCTGAGGACACCTTTGCCAAAGAAATAAAGGTGCATACAGGCCAACATTATGGGACTTTATTCAGTGCTTTTGACTCCAAAAGCTATTTTGAGGAAGCCAAAAAGTTACTGGAACTGCGATTAAACCGAAATGGAATCTCTTTTTCAGACTTAAGCAAGTTGACCGTACTTGATCAAGGCTGTGGGGGTGGTCGGTACACCACAGCATGGAAATTACTAGGCTCTAAGGCTTGTATCGGGATTGATTTTTCAGAGATAGGGCTGGAAGATGCCAAAAAAAGAGTTTCAATGGCCAATATCGATAATGTAGATTTTGTACAAGGATCAGTATTAGAAATGCCCTTTGACGAGGATACTTTCGATATTGTTTACAGTAACGGGGTGTTGCATCATGCAGAAGATTGGAAAAAAGGCATTTCTGAACAGCTGAGGGTATTAAAATCAGGTGGATGGGGTTGGCAATATTTAATCGAGAAACCAGGGGGTATTTTTTGGGATCAAATTGAAATTCTAAGGGCGATCCTTTGTAAAGTGCCAAAACCTTTTGCCCAGCAAACCCTGAAGGGGCTAGGTATCCCCCCGAATCGAATTTTTTATATGCTTGACCATGTGATGGTTCCAATCAATACACGAATTACCCCTGATGAACTTTCCGAAGAATTAGAAAAAAATGGTGCGATTGAAATAGTTCGATTGAATCGAGGTGCTGATTTTGATAGAGTAGAGCATATTTATCAAAACGTACCGAGAGCCAAAGAAAAATTCGGTGTAGGAGAAAACAGATTTGTATTTAAGAAAGGATGAGATCAAGCCTGTCTGAGGCAGATAGGCATGAAGGACTTCACGCACTTGGGATACGGTCAATAATGCGAGATTCTCCCGAATCGTGTTCGGGACAGGCCATGTGACTGCTATAAACCAATTATAACCATATGAAAATGCCTTTTTCGAAATAATGAAAATTCTAGGCCTTATTCCAGCTCGTGGTGGGTCCAAGGGTATTCCCGGGAAAAATATCAAACTCCTAAACGGTAAGCCTCTTTTAGCTTATACCTTTGAATCAGCTCAGAAAAGCAGTTTATTATCTAAAACTATCCTGAGCTCAGATGATGCGGAGATTATTCAAACCGCTCAAGAACTAGGGTTGGAGGTGCCTTTTGTCAGGCCAGCAGATCTAGCTGATGATAAAAGCCCTACATTACCGGTAATTCAGCACGCACTACGATTTTTTTTGGAAAAGGGAGAGAACTTTGATGCAGTTTGCCTGCTACAAACTACTTATCCTTTCAGAGCTTCAGGATTGATAGATAAAGCCATTGAGAAATTTATCCAAATGGACGCGGATGCGCTGATTTCAGTTTTGCCGGTACCTCATGAGTTCAACCCCCATTGGGTATTCGAGCCAGATAATTCAGGTCTACTGAATATTTCCACTGGCGAGAAAAAAATAATTTCCCGACGTCAAGATTTACCTCCCGCTTACATTCGGGATGGAGCTATTTACCTCACTAAAGCAAAAACACTGTTGGAAGAGGCTTCTTTATATGGTGATAGTTTAACCTTTTTCGAGACAGACCCATCTAATTATGTCAACTTAGATACTTTTCAAGATTGGCAAAAAGCAGAAGAATTGGTTTTAAGATTATCCCCCAAAATCTAAATGTGCGGAGTTGCAGCTATTGTAGGGCCTAAGGCTAGTCTTCAGAATCTAGAAGGAATACTTGCCTTGCAGAACCATAGAGGGCCTGATTATACAGGATATTGGGTTGAGCCAAATCAAATTGCTCTTGGTCATAATAGACTCTCAATTATTGACCTCTCAGCTGCTGCTAATCAGCCTTTTGTGTCCTCTGATGGAAGATACCATTTGGTTTTCAATGGAGAGATTTACAATTACCTTGAATTAAAGCAAAAGCTTCGTTTTGATTTTGAATTCAAAACCAATTCTGATACGGAGGTACTACTTGCTGCATTTATAAAATGGGGCAAAGAATGCCTTGCAGAATTAAATGGGATGTTCGCTTTTATCATTTGGGATATAAAAGACCAATCCCTTTTTGCTGCTAGAGACCGATTTGGGGTGAAGCCATTATATTTTTCCCAGCTTGCAGATTCTCTGATTTTGAGTTCTGAGATTCGTCCTCACTGGCAAATTGGTATTCCCAAAGTTCCAAATTCTGATGTTTGGCATTCCTATTTGACCAAAGGACAATATGGTATGCCTGACGAGACATTCTGGAAAGGAATTCATCAAATCCCTGGAGGTCACTATCTGACCTTAAAAAATGGTGATATTGAAATTCGATCCTGGTATGATTTCGTTACCAGGTCTATGGCACTGATTAATCATCAGGAAAATGATGAGGAAGCTTACATTCTTGATTTGCTCAAAGACTCCGTCCGGCTAAGGTTTAGGGCAGATGTTCCAGTTGGCTTTAATTTGAGTGGAGGACTTGATTCCAGCACTTTGTTGGCATTAGTTTCTGATGCTTATCCAGATGAAAAAAAAATAGAGGCATTTACGTTCTTCACAGGTGATGAGCGATATGACGAACTTCCTTGGGTTCGGCAGATGCTTGTTGGAAAGCCTTACCCTCTGAATACCTGTAAGCTGGAAGTATCAGATATCCCTTACCTCACTCAGAAAATAGCCTCGGTTCAGGATGAACCTTTTGGAGGTATTCCTACTCTTGCCTATGCTAAGGTATTTGAAGAAGCGAGAAAGAAAGGGTTTTTGGTTTTGTTGGATGGTCAAGGCTCTGATGAGGCCTGGGCAGGCTATGATTATTATTTAAAAAACACTACATCCTTGATTCAGGGGACTAATACCTCGCCCGTTAGGCCTGAAGCCCTCACGAATAGCTTAAAGAGCATGGGGAGCAGAGAAATACCTATGCCATTCTCTGATAAACTGTTGAACAAACAATTTCGAGATATATTCTACACAAAAATCCCTCGGGCACTTAGGTTTAATGATAGGGTAAGTATGGCTTTTAGTACTGAGTTGCGCGAACCTTTCTTGGATTATAGGCTGGTTGAATACGTCTTTTCAAGATCCAGGGATTTTAAAATTAAAGATGGTCAGCAAAAATGGCTCCTACGGAAAATTGCTGCTAAATACTTGGGAGATGATATCGCTCTAGCTCCCAAAAGACCACTTCAGACTCCTCAGCGTGAATGGCTTGGTGGTCCACTAGCCTCATGGGTAGAAGAAAAAATAGAATTTCTCAAAGCAAATATTGATTGGTTTGATCCAGAAAGCTTAGATGTGATTTGGAAAGAGTATAAAAATGGAAATCAAGAGAACAGTTTTTACATCTGGCAGTGGGTAAATACAGCAGAGGTATTGCAATGAAGCGAATTTGTTTTTTAATCCCCGACGGCGTTGGTATTCGCAACTATCTGTATTCTGATATACTTCGAGATTTAAAATCAGAAGGTTTTGAGCTTTCTGTTTGGCATGGTCTTGATCCAAAAATCATAGATCAATCCCAACTAAGAATAGGTTTTAGGCCGGAATCTTTTCCCCTTGCTACCTTCAAAGAAGATGCAGTCACTCAGCTTTTCAGGGAATCTACCTGCTATGCTCGTCTATTGAGGGGACAAGAAATCACTTCAAACCCCACAATTCTTTCGAATTGGCATAACGGGAAATTCTCTTTTCAAAAGAAAATGCTCATTAAGCTTTCTGAATTGCTAGGTGGGACGTTTAGGAAATATGAGAATATTTTACAAACAGAAAAGCTTCTAGTTTCGCGACTAAGAGGCAGTCAGGCATATAAAATTTATAAAAAGCAGCTTTCTGAAATCAAGCCTGATGTTTTGTTTTGTACTCATCAACGAATGCCGGCTGCGACACCTGCGATGCTGGCAGCATCAGATCTCGGCATCAAGACAGTAACAGCTATTTTTTCTTGGGATAATTTGCCAAAAGCAAGGCTTGCAATGCGCCCGGATTACTATCTAGTTTGGTCTGAATATATGGCAAAGGAACTACAGTTTTTTTATCCAGAAATCAAGGAAGACCAAATACGTGTCACTGGAACCCCTCAGTTTGACTTCTATACAAAGACTGATGATATCATGTCCAGGGAAGAATTTGCAGCCGAATTTGGACTTGACCCTGAAAAGAAATGGGTTTGTTTTTCAGGAGATGATGCTAAAACTTCACCTCACGATTCCTCCTATCTCAGAGATGTGGCAGAGGCACTCGCTGATCAGCAAGATATACAGCTTATTTTCAGACAAGTACCAGTAGAAACCACGGCAAGATATAGCAAAGTTCTGGAGGATTTTCCGAAGGTGGTTCATATCAACCCTTTCTGGGAAAAGGGGAAATATTGGCAACAGTTTTTCCCATATCCAAAGGATGTTTCGCACTTGGTAAATTTGGCCTATCACTGTGCTACGGTAATCAACATTGGTTCCACAATGGCATTGGATTTTGCGCTTTTTGATCATCCTGGCCTTTTTTTGAAATATGATCATGAAAAAAATCAAGAGTGGAAAACCGAAACAGTTTATCGGTTTCAGCACTTCAAGTCTATGGATGGGCTTGATGCAGTTGGCTGGATTAATTCCAAGGATGAAATCCAGACTAAAGTCCGACTAGCAATCGATCATCCAGATAAAATAGCCACCGACCGACAAGTGTGGCTTAAAAAAATAACTGTAGATCCAAGGGTACAACCTGCCTCTAATAGGATTCTACATGAATTAAAAAACCTGATCTAACTCGAAAATGCACATTTGTTTTTTATCCCAAGAGTTTCCTCGAAAAGGAGCTTCTCACGGGGGAATAGGTACCTTTTTAGCAACTTTCACTCGATCCCTCATCAACCACGGTCATCAAGTTACCGTGGTCGGGGTAACAGGGAGCAAGTTTGAAGATCAGGTGATGGATGGAGTTCGTGTTGTGAATTTTCCGGGTAGCAAAGCTCAGTTGATTGCTTGGTGGAGAAATTACCAGCGCGTGGATGATTTTTTGACTACACTTCACAAAGAGAATCCCATTGATATTGTAGAAGGCTCAGAGCTAACCTTGGCATTTTTGAACAAAAAAAAGGGGATAAAATATGTGATCAGATTGCATGGTGGACATCATTTTTTCGCAGAAGGAGAAAAGAGAAAAGTTAACAAGTGGAAGGCTTATCAGGAGAAAAAATCTTTTTCAAAAGCTGATGCTTTTATCGCTGTTTCCAATTATGTAAAAACGCATACAGAAAAATTTCTTTCATACCACTCTAGGCCGATCGAGGTGATCAATTACCCAATAAACCTAGATAAATTCTATCCTTCTAATCCAAAAAAAGTCAAACCATTTAGATTGGTTTTTGCAGGTACAGTCTGTGAAAAAAAGGGTATAAGGCAGTTGATGCAGGCTATCCCATCCATTGCTTCAGATTTTCCTGATGTTCATTTGGAAGTGTTTGGTAGGGATTGGCTGTTCCCAAACGGCAAATCTTATATAGAGTTTTTGAGGGAAACGATGCCAAAAGTAGCCTTGCAAAAAACGACTTTCCATGGACCTGTGGCTCATGATGAGCTGCCCGGCCACTATGAACAAGCAGCAATCTGTATATTCCCCTCTCACATGGAAACGCAGGGTTTGGTCGCTCCGGAGGCTATGTCGATGGAGAAAGTAGTTGTTTTTTCTAAAACAGGTCCAGGTCCTGAGACAATCAGTCATGGAGTGGATGGCTGGCTATGTGACCCTCATTCTCCTGAGGATATTGCGAATACCGTGAAGGAGGCATTCAGTAAGGTGGATGAATTCGAAAAAATTGGTAAAGCAGCTAGAAAAAAAGTGATCTCCAAATTCGAAACCGAAATGGTCACCGATAAAAACCTTGCTTTTTACCAAAAGCTGGTAGCCAAAAAATGAGGTTTTTGGTCGTAGGCCATGTAGTTCATAAGTATCAAAATGGTTCATACTATGCCTATGGACCCTATGTCAGGGAAATGAATCTCTGGTTTAAGTATGTGGGCAAGGTTATTATAGTGGCACCTTTGAACAAGGAGATCGATCCAGACCCGATCGATTTACCCTATAAGCACGATCAGGTAGTGTTTTTCCCAGTCCCTGAATTTTCTACCCAGTCTGTAAAAAATATTTTATCTACGCTTCTTCACTTACCCGGAATTTTCTGGACTGTAATAACTGCCATGCGGTCGGTAGACCATATTCATTTACGTTGCCCGGGAAACATGGGCTTAATTGGGGCTTTGGCACAAGTTTTCTTTAGGAATAAAAATAAAACAGCTAAGTACGCTGGCAATTGGGATAGGAGCAGTAATCAACCATTTAGCTACAGGTTGCAGCAAAAAATTATATCTAGTCCATTTTTAGCTCCAAAAATGAAAGTATTGGTTTACGGTGAGTGGCCAAACGAAACCGAAAATATTGTCCCGTTCTTCACAGCTACCTATTCAGAAAGAGATATTGTTCCCTTATCCAATAAAGAAATAAACCTGAAGAAGGAAATTAACCTCATTTATGTTGGCGGCTTATATGATGGAAAGCAACCCCTAATTTCGGCAAGGGTGTTGTTGCAGCTAATCAAAAAAGGTTACTCTGTAAAGCTCGATTATTTTGGAGAGGGTCCTGAGAGAAAATCAATTGAAGAATTTCGAGATGGTAATGGTCTAGAGAATTCACTTTTCCTACACGGAAATGTCAAGGCAGATCAGGTGAAAAAAGCTTTTCAAGAGGCTCATTTTCTTATTTTCATTTCGAAAAGTGAAGGATGGCCCAAAGTTGTGGCCGAATCTATGTTTTGGGGATGCTTGCCCGTAACCACTCCTGTTTCCTGCGTACCTCAAATGCTTGATTTTGGGAATCGGGGGGAGTTGGTAGAGGGTCACGTAGAAGAGATTGCTGAGCGTGTCGAACACTTGATACTGGCCCCTGACTTATATTTTCAAAAATCCCAAAAGGCAGCGGCTTGGAGTAGGTTATACACCTTGGAGCGGTTTGAATCCGAAATAAGATCTTTGATTTACCCAGAGAGTTTAGCGGAATGAGAATTTTGCAATTGATAGATACTTTGGATCCCGGAGGAGCAGAGCGGATGGCTGTGAATATGGCGAATACATTTCATGAGATGCAAATCCCCAATTGTCTGGTTGTCAGTAGATCTCAAGGCCAACTAGGCTCCCTAGTCATAGATCAAAATTCGGTTTCTATTCTGGGGAAGAGAAATACACTTGATATAAAAGCCTTTTGGAAGTTACGGGCTATTGTACATAAGTTTAGGCCAGATATTATTCATGCTCACAGTACCTCTATTTATTGGGCTGTTGGACTCAAGTTTATATTCTCAAAGGCCAAACTCATTTGGCATGATCACTTGGGAATAAGTGAGGATGTCATAAAAAACAATCCCCGTCATGAGCTCAAATGGCTGGCACCATGGATAGACTTGGTAATTACTGCAAATGAATCAACGGCTGATTTTTGGGTAGATCAAAAGCTTAAGAGTGCAGATAAAATCCAATACCTAGCAAATTTCCCTTACTTGAAAGTCAAGAAAAAAGTGAAAACTGATGTTTTTACTTTTTTGCATTTGGCTAATTTCAGATCAGAAAAGGGCCAAAAAACCTTGATCTTGGCATCTAAAAGATTGTCCGATACAGGGTTGAAATTCAAGGCTCGATTAGTAGGGAAAAAAGTCGATATTGACTGGTGGGAAGCCTGTAGTCAAATGATTTCGGAATTAAGGCTGGCAACTCATGTTTTTTTGGAAGAGGCAAGAGCTGATGTGGATCAATTAATGGCAGAAGTAGATGCTGGGCTGGTGGCCTCAGATAGGGAAGGTTTACCCGTTGCTTTGTTGGAGTATGGCCTGGCAGGTCTTCCCGTAATCAGTACTAATGTTGGGCAATGCCCCACGGTACTGGAAAAAGGGAAGTACGGTGAGCTTGTGAATCCGGGAGATGCAATTGGCTTGGCCGATGCTATGGAAAAGCTGATAGTAAACCCACAAACTGCCAAAGAATCAGGTCAACGATTTCAATCCCACATTAATGAATCCTACGGGGCCTCATTTTTTATTGAAAAATATGCGGATATTTTAGAACGAAATTTCCATCAGAAACTAACTCAAAATTGATAAAGTATCTTATTCAAAATAAGTACCCCATTGTGCTGATAATCATCCATTTTTTATTGGGTTTTTCAGCCACACTGACTCCTTATGCGATAATTGCTTGGTTTTATCTAGTTCTTATCACATCAGCTATCCAAGTCCTCAAGGAGAAGGATTCAATCTTTGTTTTGGTTTCTTTGATTTTTTACCTGATTTCATTTGAATTGATTTCTAGGATGGCCAGAACCTCACCTTTTATTCCTTATGAGCTAGGTAAGTATTTGCTTTGCGCTGGTCTTGTATTTGGTTTGCTGCGATATAAGACAATTGGAATCATGGGCTGGATTATGCTATTATCTTTGATTCCTGGTTTTTTTATTGATGTGTCTGGTCAGGTTCAGCAGTCAGATATTATTTTTAATATCCTTGGTCCAATAAATGTGGCATTGGCAATTGCATTCTTCAATAGAAAGCGATTGACCTCTATCCAATTAGGTAAAATTCTCAGACTGATGATATACCCAATTTTGGGAGTATTAGCCTATACTTTTGTGAAAACTCCTGATTTTGATGAGGTTGAATTTGTCCTAGGTGCCAATGTGGATTTGAGTGGAGGTTTTGGTTCTAATCAGGTGTCAACCTTATTCGGACTGGGAACGCTTTTTATATTTATCTTAATGGTAAACAAATGGGAGTTTTCAGGCTACTTTATCCTGGATGCTCTGGTTTTGTTCGCACTTGCTTTTCAGGGCTTACTTACGTTTTCACGAGGAGGTATGCTCGGGGCAGTTTTGGGTATAGTTGTCATCTTATTTTTCCTTAGGTCAGCCCCCTTATTCAAGCGGAAAAAATACCAGCTGCCAAAAATTGGTAAATATGTGCTTCCTGGGATCTTGGTTGCTGTGTTGGCCTATGTTGCCGTTGATCAAATTACTAATGGTTTGCTTAGCCTTAGATATCAGGGTGAGACTATGGGGACTATTCAGGGTTCTAAAGAAAAGTCATTGTATACCATCACTACTGGCCGTCTTGATATTTTTCTGGGTGATCTGAATCTTTGGTTTGAGAATTTTATTTTTGGGGTAGGAGCAGGAGCTTCTAGATTTTTAAGAGAGACGATGACGGGTACGGTAGCCCACGTAGAAGTGAGCCGCTTACTCGCCGAGCATGGCTTATTTGGACTGATATATTTCTCAGTGCTCTGTATTGCCGGTTTGGTATTACTCAAGTACAATGAAAACCCAATGATCAAAGGAATCCTTTTTGCACTTTATCTGGTGGCTGTCTATACCTCTTTTCATGCTGCAATGCGGACTTTTGTCACACCTGCTCTAATAGGTCTTAGTTTGCTTATGATTAGAGCTCCTAAAAAAGTAGACCCTAAAAAGGTCAAGAAAAAAAGAAAAGTACCACAATTAATTTTGGAGTAATCCGATCTTCAGATTTTGAAAAAAAAGTTGCTGGAAAACATAATTCTTCCACTTGGAGATCAGTTGACAGGAGGAAGTTTTATCAAGAAATTAAAATATTGGCGAGAGGTATGTGACCTTTCTCAAAATGAACTGAACAATCTCCAAAAAGAAAAGCTTTCAAAAATTCTGGAATTTGCCAGCTCAAATTCTCCATTTTACAAAGCTTTGGCCATTCCTCATTCTAGCGATCCATATGAATGGCTCGCCAATTTTCCAATCCTGAAAAAGCAGCAGTTTCGAGATCATTTATCTCAATTTTTGACTACAAATAATCTCGAAGGCCTTACCGCGATTACCTCATCTGGTTCGACAGGCCCACCTTCCAAGATTTATTTCAATAAAGAAGAACTAAGTAGTAATCGTGCACTTCAAATTTTGTGGTGGGAGTGGGCAGGGTATCGATTTGGTAACTCGATCTTGCAAACAGGGGTCAATATGCAACGATCCAAGGAGAAGGCAATCAAGGATAAATTATTGAATACACGATACATATCTGCGATGAGCCATAGCGAAGCAGAGATTTTGAGAGAGCTTCGACTTTTGCAGAAGTCCCCTAGAGATCACTTCGTGGCATATGCTTCTAGCTTATACCTTTTTGCTAAGACTTCCTTGGATCATGGAATTTCAAATATTCAATTCAAATCAATCATTTCTCTCGGTGAAAAACTGTTGCCACATTTTCGAGAAGCTATTGAGAGAGCATTTTCATGTCAAGTCTTCGATACCTATGGTGCCTCTGAGGGCTTTTTGATTGCAGGGCAGTGCTCTGAAGGGACCTACCATATCTATAGTCCGCATTTGATAGTAGAGATACTCGACGATCAAGATCAAGAAGTCAATCCAGGGGAAAGTGGAAGGGTGGTCTTGACGGGACTTGATAATTTTACCACTCCGCTCATTCGCTATGAAGTAGGCGATATGGCTGTGAAATCGAAGATTCAAAAGTGTAGCTGTGGCATGAATCTACCGATTTTAGGTGAGGTAATTGGTCGACAAACGGAGTTTCTGCTTACACCAAAGGGTAAGTACATTACGGTACAAAATGTAGTCCGTATTATGAAGCACTTTCCTGAGATAGGTCAATTTAAGCTAGTCCAAGAAGTAGCTGACCGTATTAGACTGATTTATACGACGGATGAACAAATCCAGGAAATCGATCATTCAAAGATTCTCGGCATGTTTGAAGAGATATTTGAAGAGCCGCTAGGGATGGAGTTTAATCGAGTTTACTCCCTCCCAAAAGCCAAAACAGGGAAGTTTCAGTTGATTGAAAATAACCTTGGATCTACCTGATGAAGATTCTAAAAAAAATAAAACCTCACAAAGTAGATTTACTTGTTTTTGGATTGGAAAAGGGGGATTCAAATTATTCTCCTACGGTTAAGGAGTTAGAATTCCAACTTTCTTTTGATTCTAAAAACCATTCCTATCAGATAAAGGAACACGGGGAGATTATTCATCGTAGCAATATCTATTTAAATAGTCATTTGCTACGTGCATTTGATTTTGATCAGCCCATGATCACCATAGGCGACTGTGTGACCATTGATGCGTATAAAGGGCAAGGGATTTATCCTTGGGTAATCACGGAGATAGTAAAAGAGCATCTTCTCAAGTCACATATTTATATGCTTGTGAGTCCTCAGAATATTCCATCGATTAAGGGAATTCAAAAGGCTGGACTTAGAAAATTGGCTCGCATTAGATGTTTAAAAATTGGACCTGTATATTTGGGTAAAAAATTAGAACTTTTTGATTGAATCAGTTTCCATTCATTTGGCAGAAGGCCACAGAGAACTTGTCTCTGAGGATTACTTGAAATTCGAAACTCAACAGGAGGGACCTTTTTCTACTTACCAAATTGAGTTTAAGAAAAACTGTCAAGTAGCAGTTTTACGAGTAGACTTCAAGCTTTCTGAGAAGCCAATTTTCTTTAGGAGTTCAGCCTATCAATGGATATCTCCCGAGGATGTAGATGCGACCGCCAATTACCATTCGCCCAAAATATTAAAATTTGCGAATGACTTTTATTTATTGGGAACAACTACCCTTGGAGCTTGGAAATGGAATAAAAAGAACAATTCACTGAACTGGTACTTAATTCATCCGTATTTAAACCCTGTTTTTAGGTATAATGAAGATGATTACCGAGTTTGGAAAAAGCAATTTGAAGTAAGCACAGGCAAAAAATTTTCTTTAGGCGTTTTTTATGGGCCAGGGCCAGTGCCTGAGTTTGCAAGAACCCCACTAGGCTTTGCTCCTACGATTTGCTTTACAGATCATTGTGATTATGACACTCTAGACCTACTTCAGGCACAAAGGGAGCTGTTTAAAAAGAATCATATTCGAACCACTAAAGGGGTCTTTCTACATACTTATTCCCATAAAGGTGAATATGCAGCCTTGGATCAAAGGCCAGTACTCGAAGAAATAAAGAAATGGGAGAAAGATGGTCATGAAATTGCCTACCATGCCTTTAGTAGATCATTTCGAAAAGAGAGCTGGAAAGAGTATCAAGAATTTGAAACACCAAGCGGTTTGAAAACTATTCAAACCTATATTGATCATGGATTTCATCAATACAACTTTTCCAAGCAATATTTTTCTTCCCAGAAAGAATGGCTCCAGCATATGCAAATAAAAGGCGTCAGATATTTTTGGAACTATGTGGATGGTATGGAGGCAAACTCAAGATCTCACAATCAACTAATGCCTAGTCATTCATCAATTAGCGCGATATTACAAGAAAAGAGTAGTGCCAAACGTGCTGGATTAGATTACGATAAAAGCAGAAATAAAAAAACATGGCTCGCTTATGGTACGAACGATACACTCGATAAGAGGGTCAAAGTACTGAATGCTAGTTTTGCAGAATTTAGGAAGGGTGAAAAAGGTCTTTTTCCATTTGCATTTAGTCTATTTAAAACCCTATCCGCTGCCGCTTCATTAAGATTAATTGAGAAAAATCTTTTCCGCCCGGATAAATCCTTTTTCTTCTCAAGGTTTTCTCCTGCTTTTTTCCCCGTTTTTTTTGGGCAAAATGAGGATTTGATGGCCTTTCAGAGCTTTTCATTAAAAGACTTTCGGGCTGTTTTTTGCGAAAAATCCTTACAAGACCTAGAGGCTGAATCAGGTGTCTTGGTGGCTCATACTTACTTTGCCTATTTGGGATCCAATCACCCGGGAAGAATTTTTAAAGATGAATTTGGTCAGATTCAAGAAGAAGTGGCCTCTTCTTTTGAACGATTAGGGAACAGAATAAAAGAAAGCCGTATATGGAACCCTACTCTTTCTGAATTAGGCGACTTCCATAGAAAACTGATGGAGTCAAATTACACCTGGAAGAATGGACAATTGAATACCGAAAATTTCCCTGGCACTGTATGCTGGATAAAGTAATCTAAATTGAAAATTCTCTATTTCTATCAATATTATGCAACTCCTAAGGGCTCTTGGGGAACGCGTGTTCATGAATTTGCCCAAGAGTGGGTTAAGAAAGGGCATGAGGTACAGGTGGTGACAAGTATTTACTCCAAGTCAGACCTTACAGCAACTAAATTTATTGAGCATCAGAATTTTGAGGGTGTGGATGTGACTGTCATCAATGTACGAATCGATAATAAGCAGCCATTTTTAAAAAGGGTCTTTACTTTTTTGACTTATGCTATTATGTCGATTTGGTATGCACTTACGGCGCCAGCAGATGTTGTGATTGCATCCTCAGGGCCAATCACGGTAGGACTACCGGGATTGGTAGCCAGATATTTCAGAGGAAAAAAACTGATATTTGAAGCTCGAGACCTGTGGCCTGAAGGGGCTATTGAATTGGGCTTGCTAAATAATCCGATCGCGAAAAAACTGGCATACGCTCTTGAGGCTAGGTGCTATAAAGCATCCTCTCTGGTAGTGGCATTGTCAATTGGGATGCGTGAAAATATTGAAAAGCGTTTTCCGGGAGTACGTGTCATAGATGTTACCAATGCCGCCAATATTCCTCTTTTTTCAAAGACTGCTCCATTCGAAAACCGCTCAATCCTTGATACAAAGAAGTATGCTATATACACAGGCAATATTGGCCCAGTCAATAATTCCTTATGGCTTTTGGAGGCCGCCAAGATCTTACAAAAGAAGGGAAGAACAGATTTAAAAATTCTCATGGTAGGAGAAGGGCAACAGCGGGAATATATTGAAAGTGAGATCTCCAAACATCAACTAGAGACACTACATTTATGGGGTTTGATGCCAAAAGAAAAGTTGGTTGGATTGATTCAAAATGCTATGGTCTCACTCGTTCCCCTGAGGGGCACACCCGTCTTGGATACCTCTTCCCCAAACAAATTTTTTGAATCATTGGCTGCTGGTGTTCCAGTAATACAAAATACATCAGGCTGGATGAAAGATTTTCTCATAGAGCATGATCTTGGTTTTACACTCGACCCTAATGATCCGGTACAATTGGCCAATAAACTCATAGAATTGGATGCAAAGCAAGGTCAGCTATCCGAAATGGGACAAAGAGCAATGATTTTAGCTGCAAAAGAATTTGATAAGGATTTCCTTGCTTCGAAGATGTTGGACGAAATCCAAAACTCAATTCAATGAAAGTTTTGCTGACTGGCGGAAGTGGATTTTTGGGAGGTATCTTAACCGATACCCTTCAAAAAGATCATGAGTTGTTTTCTCTGGGGAGATCATCTTCTAATACGATTAGTTGTGATCTGAGCAAAGAAATTCCGGAAATTCCGGAAATAGATATGATCATTCATTCTGCTGGTAAAGCACATGTCATACCCAAAAGTCCAGAAGAAGAACAAGAATTTTTTAGCGTTAACTCTATCGGAACTTCAAATTTGCTAAAAGGGATTAAAAAACTCCCCAAGCTTATGGTTTTGATAAGTACCGTCGCAGTATATGGACTAGATGAAGGGGTAAATATCGATGAAAATCAAGCTCTGAATGGGACTACTCCCTATGCTAAAAGTAAAATTCAAGCAGAAGAAATCTGGAAGTCTTGGGCTTTGTCCAATAATGTCGACTTTTTGATTTTACGCCTACCTTTGATTGCTGGTCCAAATCCACCCGGCAACCTCGGAGCTATGATCAAAGCAATAGAAAAGGGATATTATTTTAGAATGGGAGACGGACAGGCTAAAAAGTCTGTTGTTCTGGCAAGGGACATCGCAGAGCATCTTCCTAAGTGGATAGGACATAGTGGTGTTTATAATCTCACAGATGGTATTCATCCGAGCCTAAAGGATTTGGATAGTTATTTATCTCTCAAATATGGGAAGAAAGTACGTTCTATTTCAGAAGGTCTTCTTGGGCTCATTTCAAAAATAGGAGATGTTATCAGTGTGTTCCCTTTCAATTCTTACCGTCACTCAAAATTAAAGTCCACATTAACATTCTCGGATTTGAAAGCTCGGAGAGAGTTAGCTTGGAGTCCTAAGCCTGTAATTGGAAATTTCTAAAAAATGAGAATACTGTTTTTGGGTGAGACCTACCGGGCAGATGCTATTACCTGGATAAAAGGAATCGAAAAGGAGTCAGGTCTAAGCATCGAAACCAAGGAGCTTTTCAATAATCAGTCTAGGGCCAAGCGAATTTTGGAGGCTTTTAGATTTTTTTGGAGCTTGATTTTTTCTTCAGAAAGATATGATTTGGTCCTGGCGGAAAGATCAACTAGCTATGGTTTTTTCAGTTTGGCAGTGAAAGCCAAAGTAAGAGTGGTTGCCCAACAGGGAATCTCCGATATTTGGTCCACCAATGCTTTAGGAAGATGGATTAAATCCATTCTTCAGAGAATTGTTTATCGAAATGTGGATTTAATCCATGCTTGGGGCTATGTTATGACCTATGCCATGCTTCAATCCGGAGCTCCACCACATCGAATATTGGTTCGACCCAAGGGACTAGATTTGTCTCTTTTTACTTTTTCAAAAAAAGCCATCAATGAAAAGCGATTTACTATAATTGTTACGAGAAGTCTTTTTCCTATCTACAACCATGATAAAATTCTAGAAGCTTTAGCAATTATACGTGAGAAGGGCTATGATTTTGAGTGCATTATGATTGGTGATGGAGTGGAAAGTGAGCGTTTGATTGAAATGACTTCTCACTTGAATTTAGACAACAACATCAAATGGCTTGGTAGAATTGATAATGATGATCTGCCCGAATACCTAAGCCAAGCTGACATCTATCTTGCCTTTCCTGACTCTGAAGGGGTGTCAGCCTCATTATTTGAGGCGATGGCCTGTGGAGCATTTCCTATTGTGACAGATTTGCCTGCCAACCGGGCTTTTATTGCTCATGGTCAAAACGGCCTGCTTGCCAATCAAGGAGATGTACAGGACCTAGCCAATAAAATAGAGCGATTTATGATGAATCCTTCGAAGTATAGAAAGGGCGTTGTTGCAAACCGAAAATATATTGATGAATACTGCAACAGAGATCAAAATATGAGACATTTTTTTGAAGTTTATTCCACGCTAGTAAAGGAAAAATCACAATGTGCGGAATAGCAGGTTTTTGGAATAAAAGTGGGCAGCCAGCCTCCTATCAAAAATTGAAGGAGATGACTGATGAATTGTACCATCGTGGGCCAGACGCAGCAGGTTATGAGGTATTAGATGATGTAGGTTTAGGACACCGAAGACTTTCAATTTTGGATTTGAGCGAGCATGCCAATCAGCCTTTCCAATCTTCTTGTGGACGCTTTCATCTGATTTTCAATGGGGAGATTTTTAATTTCAAGGAGTTTTATCCAGAGCTGAAGCATAAAGGATACACCTTTAATACCACTTCTGATACTGAAGTATTGCTTTATTTATTGATGGAATATGGGCTAGAAGTCTTGCCCAGATTAAATGGTTTTTTCGCGTTTGCTTTTTGGGATCAGTCTCAGCGAAAGTTAGTCCTGGTGCAGGATAGGTTTGGCGTAAAGCCTATATTTTGGACAGAAAATGAGGACTATTTGGCTTTTGCATCCGAACCAAAAGCTCTTTTCAAGCATGGACTTCAAAAAGAAATCGCTGAGGAATATCTGGATGAGCAGTTCTTTTATAGACATGTCAGTGGAGAGAACACCATTTTTAAGGGAGTCCGTCGCTTTCTTCCGGGGCATTATCAGGTATGGAAGAATGGAGTTGATCTTCAGTCTTACACTGCTTGGTTCAATCTTGGTGAAGCAGCATTGGCACATCCCAAAATCCAAAATCCACTGGAATGGTATAAGGAAACCTTCCTTGATTCTGTCAAATTGCGGATGATTTCAGACGTTCCGGTGGGCACCATGCTGAGTGGAGGCTTGGACAGTAGTAGCATCTTGTATGCCCAATCGAAATTAGGCTTTTCTAATTTAAGTAGCTGGAATCTTCGATTCAAAGGCTTTGAAAAGGATGAATCAGATCTTGCAGAGTCCCTTAGTAAGGAGCTGAATGCAGCCTATCACGGGTTTGATATCCTCGGTTCAAATTTGGTGAATCTGCTCAATGAAAGTATTCTGATAAACGATGAACCATTAATGCATTATACGGACGGCTTACTCTTGGGGCTTTCTAAGGAGGCAAAGAAAAATGTGACCGTTCTACTTACCGGAGAAGGAGCTGATGAAGTGCTTGGTGGATATGTAAGACAAAAGGTTATGGGGAAAAACTTTATGTATCAGCTTTTAAATTTCCTAAAATATGTTCCCGAAAATTGGGTGAAGAACTCACGATTAAAAAAGCTGGCTCATTATCTAGAATTTAGAAATCCAGATTTCCATATTCTCACCAATTCCAATGAATTGTTCCTGCATGATTTAAAACGATTGGGTTTAAATTCATTGAATATTTTGCCTCAATATAGAATCCAGAAACTAGAGGAAGCCAAGAAGTATTTTCCAAAATCAAAGCTTCGGCAGCTTCTTTACTTGGATCAGCAAATTCATCTTGGGACTTTAAATGATAAAAATGACCGTACGACCATGGGAGCGTCCATCGAATGTAGGGAGCCCTTTTTAGACTATCGCTTAGTCACAGGCGTCAATAGCCTCCCTGATGATTGTTTTTCAACCAGTGGAAAAGGCAAGTGGCTTTCTATGAATACTATCGGTAAAGAATTACCAGATTACATAAGAAATCACGAAAAAATAGGTTTGGCTATTCCGTGGAATAAATATTTTCTTGAAATTCCAGAACTCAGGGACCACTTAGAAAATATGCACAAAAGTCCCCTGTTTGAAATCGGACTCTTTAATTACCTTGATATTTCAAAAATTGTAGAAGATTTTAAAGTGAATCCAGTTCAAAACTATTCTTATGTAAGGTCTCTATTTTTCAATAGTTACTGGTACCAAGTTCAGTTCAACTCATAATGATACTCTCGTACTTATCCGTATTTCTATTTTTTCTGTTGATCGCCTTAGTCTATTACCGTTTAGCCTTAAGGTTTGATATAGTAGATCGTCCCAATTCCAGATCTTCTCATACTAAAGTGACCGTACGTGGGGGAGGGATTCTTATTCCCGTTGCTGCGCTTTTGTGGTGGATGGCCTACGATTTTCAGAATACCTGGATGATTTTGGGCATGATGTGGATTGCTGCGATCAGCATGCTTGATGATATGTTTGATATCTCAAGGCTTCTTAGATTCGGAATACAGTTTTTAGCCTTATCCTTTGCTTTTTGGGATCTCAACCTTTTTTCCCAAATTGATTGGTACCTTCTTCCAGTTTTCTACTTCTTTGGTTTGGGGGTTATCAATGCCATCAATTTTATGGATGGTATCAATGGAATAACAGGATTGTACTCCTTGGTCTTTTTCGGTAGTCTTTTGGCTGTAAATGAATACTTACCAATTTTTCCTGAACAGCTATTGTCATATCAAATTCTAGCTCTTTTAGTCTTTTTCATTTTTAATTTGAGGAAAAGAGCCCTGATGTTTGCAGGTGATATCGGTAGCATTTCGCTTGCATATTTGATGATATATCTGCTTACCAAATGGTACTTGATAGATCATAATCCGATCATTGTTTTGTTCTTACTGGTATATGGAATTGATATTTTCTTTACCATTTTCAGGAGATTGATCAAAGGAGAAAAAGTCACAGAACCGCATAGAACCCATCTGTACCAGTACTTGGTCAATCAGGTAAAAATCGATCATGTAATTATAGCACTTGTTTATGCTATACTGCAGTTGCTTATTAATTTTGGACTATTTATTTATAATGGAGAGTATCCAAATCTCACTATTGCCTGGGCAATAATGATTGCACTCTCACTCATTTATCTTGCCCTGAAGAAAAGAATACGGGAAAAATATCACCTGAACTAATCATGACTATTTTAATTCATAACATTCCCAATTTTTATTCTTCCTACTATTTACTGAGCCTATCCAAACTCTTTGATTTGAAATTTCAATCAAACTCTGAATTCTCAAAATTCAACAACCGAGGATTTATCATTTTTTCACTGGAAGGAAGACTGGCAGTCATCGATAATCATGACCCGGTAGGAGTGAATGATGAGCTTTACAAAAAATGCCATCTTTACTTTGCTACGAATAAATTACTTGACAATCCAAGCTATCAACAGGAAAAGGTAAGACCTTTATTTCCTCATTATCCGGTCAATATCTTACCATTATATCTGAAGACTTTTCATTTCCATTTATTGACGAAATTAAAGCCTAAAGACTTTGCAAGAGAAGTCTATGTTCTGAGAAAAAGACCTGATTATAAAAACCTGGAGGATAATTATCACTTCCATCCTTATGTGTTTTTTTCAGGAAGTACATGGAAAAAGGAGACTTGGGCCAATCAAATTAGAGCCGAATTTATCCGGGCATGCAAAAAGCATCCAAAGATTGAATTTGAAGGAGGTTTTATTCCCCGCTCAGATGGTAATAACTTTGGATATGACGAAGAGCTGAACACCAAGACCTACTCTCCAAAGCTTTTTTCAGAGCTTAGTGCCAAATCCCTCATATCATTAAACAATCCTGCTGTTTTGGGAGCGGTTAGTTGGAGACTGGCAGAATATTGGAATGCAAGTTCATTTGTTCTTTCATTTCCTTTTGCCATCGATCTTCCTATTTACCCTGAGGAGGGAAAGGAAATCGCATACATACATTCTTCGGAGGAATTTGATTCTAAATTAGATGAGATAATCAACGATCCGAGCTACCACGAGAAAATATCTAGAGGAGGGAAGGCTTTTTTTGAAAAATATTGTACTCCTGAGGCCCAAGCTGCCTATCTCAAAAAAGAAGTGCTCGACTAATCAACCAAATCACAAAGAAAAAATGCCCGGAGAAACCCCGGGCATTTTTTATTGGCTTAGCCTGATTAAAACTTAACACTGACATAAAAGTCGGAATAAAAACAAAGCAAAAACATCCCCTAAAATGGGTATTTTTTGGCTATAAGAAGTTTTTAAATCAAGTGAATTATAGTTTAATAGCCCTATTCACTCAAATTAGCCCTCAAATTTTAAATTGATCTTTAGCTAATATTTTTCCTTGAAGGCCCGAAAAATCAGGAACTCAAGGTTTGGTTTGTCATTAATTCAACCATTCATCCGAATTTTGCAATAATTGACAAAGTATCAATTGGATTTGGCTCGCCCTTTGTCCTAATCTTCACTGATTTTATTTAATTTGGCAGAATCTTTAGAACCCCTCAAAAAGCAAACAACTAAATTTAATTCAAAAATGAGAGAAAAGTTAATCACCTTGACTTTCAAGCGAGCACTCCTCATCGTGGGAGTTTCTATCATCGCCCTTGGGGCTTGTAAGTCCAAAAAGAAAGCTGTTCAACCTGAGCCAGAACCAGCACCTGTTGAACGTGTTGAAGAGACTCCGCCACCACCTCCTCCAGCTCCATCTGCAGAAGAGGTAGCAGTCGAGAAACTTGAATCTGCTTTTAATACCGTAGCAGGTTCTAGCAGTCCGTCTATGGCTAATCAATCTATCGAACAAACATTGGCCATGTTTTCTAACCAAGATACTCCTGTGCTGATTGTCATCCATGAAGAAAATGGAATCAAAGATTATGATGAACCTACCACCATCAGAAAGTATCTCGAGTACCTGAAGGATACCAAAAAGAATCTGAACTTCATCAGCGATATCCGATTGGATGCCAATGGAAAAGTATCTGAACTTGAATTGAGAAGAAAATAATCACTGCTAGAACTCTAAAAAAATGAAAAATAATATCATCTTATTTCTAGGCTTGTTTTTAATCAGCACAGCGACAGTTTTTGCACAATCGGAGACTATCAGCCCTGCTAGAAAGCAAGCTATTGACTCTCTTGCCCTTGAGAAAGTAAAGGATCTTAGTAAATACATTGCCATTATCGGAAGCAAGGAAACTCAGTTTTCTGAAGCCAACCGCGTAATGGACAGAGCTGAAGAGCTATTCGCACCGGGTGCTGAAATGGGCGTATCCAGTATCAATACCAGCGAAATCGCTTACTACAAAGTCAGAAGATATTTTGAGCGTCTGATGGCTCTCAATTATGACCGTGTAAATATCACTTGGTATGACATTCAGTACATTTCAGACCTTGAGCGTCAGCCTGATGGACGTTATGTAGGGGTAGTGACTATCTTCCAGCGATTCGAAGGTACATCTATCGAGACAGGAATGAACTACAAGGATACGACCAAGAAAGACATCACGATCTATGTAGAGAAAAAACAAACCCAAATCGCGGGTAGAACCATTGAATTTTGGGATGTCATGCTCGGCGATGTACGAGTGACTGAGACTTCCGCATGAGAATTACCCTGATTACCATTGCGATATTTATCGCAAGCCTTTCGATTGTAGCCGCCCAGGGCATTGGCTCTGGGGGCACAATCAAAGATGACGGTCGATTTGCAGCCTCGACCAAACAACTCAATCAATTTTTCAGAAGATTCAATGCCGAAGAATCTCCCGACGGCAATACCCGCTTTTATACTGGAGACTCTCTTTTTCAAAATAAAGAACTACGCCGCCAGTTTATTCAGCGACTCTTTGATAATGAAACCAGCGGGATCAGTGCTGATCTGAAAAACCAATTTATCAATCAAGTCCTCTCAGACAATTACCCTCAATACCTCAAATTCCACTTAGGGGACTGGTTTTCAGAGGTGAAAGCTCAGTTTATGTTTCAGGGAAAAAGGGAAACAGCAACCCTAATCCTGAAAATTCAACCCCAAGGTCTCGGTTACGAATGGGTAATTGATGCGGTGGATTTTGGACCTTTCCGCAATCTCTTCGATAAACCTGTCGGTGATGAGAAGGATTTTCTTCATCCACTTTCCCATGAATTGGGTTTTATGAATCTTCGCAGGGCATTTCAGGATTCAGAGCTACCCGAAGCCTTTACCGAAAGCTCATTTTCACCGGATTATTTGACGATTTTTCTTTATGAAATGAAAAAAGGAAACCTGAAATTTGAAACGGTGAGTAATGTTAAATTTCACTTTTTTCAAATAGATGGCTGGTATTTTGAAGTAGCACAGTTCAATAGACCCGGATTTAACACAGGCTGGTTGATTTCCAGTTTGGTCAAACTCAATACCGGGGACAAAGAAACATTGCAAAAGTATATTTATGGTTCGAATTAGATTTCTTCTACTTTTCTTTTTGATAATCACTTGCTTACCGATCTATGGGCAAGACATAGAAGGGTACAGCAAGGAGGAAATCACCGAGTTTTCTGGAAAAGTGGAGGATCAAATCCGCTTTTTGGAATATTTGCTTAATACCATCGGTTCTTCTGAGACCTCCACACGAGACAAGGATGTCATTATTCGGGAGAGCTATTTGAAAATATTTAGGGATGGAACTGTACAGGTAGAAGATGACCTGGTTCTTGACCGGAAAGTAGTTACCAACAAAGATGTTACCGCCTACCTGAAGGATATCGAGTTTTTTTTTCAGGATGTTAACTTCAAGTTTAAAGTAAGGGAGGTAAAGCCCGGTCAAAAAGAAAATGGAGAGGTGTTTTTCGTAGTCTCCATGGACAGAACCATTGAGGCGACCGCCAAAGACGGGAACAAAATTACAGATACCAAACCTCGGTTTGTAGAGGTGAATCTTGAAGAAAACTCCCAAGAGCTTAAAATCGCCAGCATCTACACTACCAAGCTGAGTCGCGATGAAGAACTTTTGGAGTGGTGGGAGATTTTGGACCCTCATTGGAAAGGCTATTTCCTCGATCGATTTGCACTTTCCGCTACTGATTCGATCAGTCTAGACGAGTTGTATAAATTCGTTTCAGTAGACTCTTTGGATATATCAGGTACTGATTCATTACTTGATTTGACTCCGCTTGAGGCGCTTCGCGAACTCAAGTTTATCGATCTTAGTGATACCCGAATTGTGGACTTGGGACCAATCTCCAATGTTACATTTCTGGAGTATTTGGATGTTTCTAATACTCCGGCCTCAGATATTCAATTCATCAAATATTCCGAGCGTCTGAAGCAACTTGATATTTCTGAAACCCAAATAGCGGAAATTGATCCCTTGCTCAACCTAAAATCACTTGAAAGATTGAAAATGTACCGCACGCCTGTGCTGAGTTTTCAAGTGCTAAATGAATTTCAAAACCTTCAATACTTGGACCTGACCGAAAGTGGGTTTAACAATTCAGAAAATATTAAAGATCTGAAGCGTTTGAAGGAGCTCAATTTGAGTAAGAATTACCTAATCAATTTTTCTAGCTTAAGTGAATTGGATTCTTTAAAAAGTATTGATCTATCAGAGACAAATATTATTGATTTAAGCCCTCTTAGAAGTCTTGATCTGCTCGAAACCATCAATCTCACCAATACGGAAGTGGCAGATATTTCTGGCTTGAATGCCAAGTCCAATCTTCGTAAAGTTCTCGCGGATGAGACCAAACTTTCGGTCATCGCTGCAGATAATTTTATCAGGGCAAATCCTGACGTTCTTTTGATTCACCATGTTCGGGATCTCGAAAGTTGGTGGACAGCTCTTTCGGAGCCTTGGAAAAATGTGCTTCGAAAAGCTAATCCTCAAATCCGGGGAGAAAACCCCCCGGATGTAGAACTACTGACTTCCACCATTGGTCTAGAGTCTTTGGACCTTGCGGGGATGGAAGTGAAAACACTGAATCCCATCACTCGTTTCGTGAAGCTTCGAAAGATTGATTTCTCAGACAATCCAATATCGGACTTGTTGCCGCTGTCTGAAGTCAAGACTCTTAAGGAGGTAAAAGCCGAAAATACAGATGTACAAGATTTGGCACCGTTGACAAATTTGGACTCCTTGGTGCGGTTGAATTTTTCGGGAAGTCCCATTGAAAGTATTCTACCAATTCAAAGCCTTGGAAATCTTACTTACCTGAATGTGAATCAGGCCAATTTCTTGGAGGAGGAAGTCCCACAATTACTTCAGATTAAACCCAATTTGACGCTTGTGTATAGAAGTGAAGAATTGGCTACTTGGTGGGAAACACTACCTGAGACATGGAACGAACAGCTCAGAAGGCAATTCAGTCTTCCTGAAAATCCTAGTACGGAGCAATTGCATAATCTGACAGCATTGTCTGAATTAAGTTTCGAGAGAGTTTCCTTTAGTAACCTATTTCCTTTGAAGGTATTTGTGAATTTGAGGGAGCTTTCCATTTTTGACGCTCCACTCACTGATATCAGTCCTGTTGCTGAACTGAATTTACTGACAAAGCTTCGGCTTTCTCAGGTGCCTGTTACAGATTTCACCCCTGTTTCCTCACTGTTTCAGTTGACGAATTTGGACATCTCCAATACTGGTATCGAGGATCTGACATCTCTATCAAATCTTTCTGAACTTAGAGTATTGAATCTATCCGGGACCAATTTGAGAGTACTTAAAGGTTTGGAACCATTACTTCGTTTGGAAGAACTTGATGTAGCAAGCACCAATCTTCGTTCACTCCGCCCTATTGAAGATTTGCCAAACCTTATCAAATTATCCTGCTTCAATACCAGACTAAGTAGTCGAACAGTGGATCGATTTAGGGAGTCAAATCCAAATTGTGAGGTTAGATACTATTAAAAAACAAAGCCCTTCGCAAGAAGGGCTTTGTTTTTGTCTCTGATTTAATGAGAGTTAAGGGGTAAAAAAGTGTTGAAAAAAATCCCTTATAATTTTCTATAAACAATGATGAGAAAAGCTGCTTAATCACCCTGATTCAAAGGTAAAAATCAAAACCGGAAAAAAAATACCATAAAGTGGGTAATTTTTGGAATGAGAGAAGGGTAGTTTTCCACATTTTTGCACATAATCAATTTTTTATATAATTATTTATATTATAAATTCCCAAACTTCAAAACCCACCAACCTCCTAACCTCCCAACCCCCAAACCTCCCAATTTCCGAACCCCGAACCTCGAACTCTGAACCTCGAACTCTGAACCCCGAACCCCTTAACCTATCAATTCGACAATTAACCTCCAAGCCAACTCCTAATTCCTCATTCCACATTCCTAATTCCTCATTCAACATTCCTAATTCCTAATTCCTCATTCAACATTCTTTCACTTCCCTCAATCAGGAATACCCATATTTCTTTATTTTTGATCTTCCCATGGCAAATCAAGATTCCGGTAATTTTCCAGTTAATATTTCGGTGGTGGTCCCAGTATATAAAGGAGGGAATACCTTGGAAGAATTGATTCAAAGAATTTTGGCGGCTTTAAATTCCGAGAGTCTTTTATCAGAAATTATTCTTGTGGACGATGGCTGCCCTGAGGGATCTTGGGAATTGATCGAGAGGCTTTCGGAAAAGAATGCTGAAGTTTTTGGGATAAAGCTTTCTCGTAATTTTGGTCAGCACTATGCCATCACAGCAGGCTTGGACCATGCGAAAGGCGAGTGGGTGGTAGTGATGGACTGTGATCTGCAAGATAGGCCTGAGGACATTCCTATGCTTTATCAAGAGGCACAAAAGGGATACGAAGTGGTCTTGGCAAGAAGGATGAATCGGAAAGACGATGCCTTCAATGTTTGGACCTCCAGAATATTTTTCTATTTCTTATCCTATCTTTCTGGCAAAACATTTGATCCAGCCATTGGCAATTTCGGAATCTACCATTTCAAAGTAGCAGAATCTTTTTGCAGAATGCGAGAGCCTGTACGGGTATTCTCTGTCATGATAAGCTGGATGGGCTTCAAGTCATATACCATTGAAGTGGAGCATCAGCATAGGCTTGTAGGCAAAAGCAATTACTCTTTCCGAAAAAGAGCAAACCTAGCTTTAGATATCATTTTAGCCTATTCTGATAAACCTATTCGATTGATGGTTAAAGTAGGCCTATTGGTATCTATACTAAGCTTTCTTTTTTCCTGTATAACATTGATTCGGTATTTCATGGGATCGATTACAGTCTCAGGATATACCAGTTTAATCCTATCTATTTCATTTTTTTCTGGGATTTTAATGATGATGATAGGTGTCGTAGGATTGTACATTGGGAAGATCTTTGAAGGTGTAAAAGGAAGGCCCCTGTATTTAATTGACCGAATGACTCATGGAGAATATACAGGCGAATCAAATTGAATTAGGGCAGGGAGTTTTTATTCATCCTACCGCAATTATTAGAGGTATAGATGGTCCTGCTGATCGTATTCGAATAGGGGATCAGGTTTACATTGGGGCTGGAGTTCAAATTATTTGCAATGATTTTCAAATTGGGGATTATGGCAAAATCCATCATCAGGTGACTATTCATGGATATCAATCCTGCTCAATCGGTCACAATGCCTGGATAGGTCAGTTTGCCATTATTGACTGCATAGGTGGAGCGACCATCGGCGATAATTGTGGTATTGGGGCTCATTCTCAATTATGGTCTCATATCAAGTTTGGTGACACGCTTGAAGGTTGCCGATTCAATTCCCAAAAACCCTTAAAAATTGGTAATGATGTATGGTTTGTCGGGCATTGCATTGTAGGGCCTATTGAAGCTGCCGATAAGTCAATGGCCTTAGCCGGTTCAGTCATTACCCATGATATGGCGTATAATCAAATCTATGCCGGTAGCCCTGCCAAATCAATTTCTTCCAAACTCGGAAATCAATTTATAGCGGTAAGTACAAAAGAGAAAATGGAAAAAATGAGGCAGTACTTATCCGAATCAGGAGTTGACCAAGAAAAGATTATTTTGGTAGCTCATGAGAATGAAATTAATTGGGAGAATTCGGATAAAACTTACTTTGCGGTTTCACCAAGAAAATACACCAAAAGGCAAAGTGTGGATGAGGTGAATTTCATGAAGTACCTACTTCCTGAAAAAGCTAAATTCACCCCTTTTTAAGGTTGTAATAAATACATTAAAATTAAACCGGGAACGAATGATCCCTTTCAACAAACCTTACTTGACCGGTGCTGAGCAAGATTACCTTTCAAAGGCAGCAGCCTTGGGTAAACTCTCTGGGAACGGCTATTTCACGCAGCTTTGTCAGACTTTTTTTGAAGAGCAGTACGGTTTTGGGAAATGCTTTCTTACGACTTCCTGTACAGATGCTTTGGAGATGGCTGCTTTACTTCTTGATATTCAGCCCGGTGATGAAGTGATAGTACCGGCTTTCACCTTTGTTTCTTCTGCCAATGCCTTTGCACTTCGAGGGGCAAAAATCCGTTTTGTGGAAAGCAAAGCCGATTTTCCTGGGCTGGATGAAGCTAAAGTAGAAGAGCTGATCAGTGAAAAGACAAAAGCAATAGTAGCCGTACATTATGCAGGAGTTCCATGCGATATGGATGTCTTGCAGCAATTGGCCGACAAATACAATATTATATTAATTGAAGATGCTGCGCATGCAGTGGACTCATTTTATAAAGGAAAAGCTTTGGGAAGCTTTGGTAAATTGGCAGCCTTTAGCTTTCATGAAACCAAAAATGTCCATTGTGGGGAAGGAGGGATGCTTGTGGTCAATGATCCTCAACTCATAAAGCGTGCAGAAGTGATTTGGGAAAAGGGGACAGATCGGGCAGCTTTATTTCGCGGTGAAATCGATAAATACGGTTGGAAGGATTTTGGCAGTAGCTTCTTGCTTTCGGAATTGCAGGCTGCATTTCTTTTTGCCCAATTAGAAAACTTGGCTGGGATTCAATCCAGAAGAAAAGCCATTTGGGAGGACTATTCAGCTTGGTTTTCCGGGAAAAAGGATCAAATACAAGTCTTGCCTTTATCTTTTTTGCAGCTCTTGGAAGAATGCTTGAAAGGTTTGGGAGAGGTGGGGTTTCAAACTCAACCTGGTAACTATCATCTATTTTATTTGCTTTTTGAGTATGCCGATCTACGACAAGAGTATATTCAAAGGCTGAAGGAGAAAGGAGTGTTGGCGGTATTTCATTATCAAAGCTTACACAAAAGCGAGTTTATCCAAAATTATCAACCGGAAGAGTTTGTCCGACATCTTCTCAATTCCGATCGCTTCAGTGACTGCCTTCTGCGACTTCCACTCTTTTATCAATTACCAAATTTATTGGTGGAGAGTTAGAAATGTTGAATTAAGAATTTTGAATTAAGAATGAGGAATGTTGGAGTAAAGGGTTTAATATTTCGGATTCAAATTTTACAACTTTAAATGCTTTAATTTTCAATATAATTATCCGCAATGATACCAGTAGATCAAAATGGCCTCGACTTCGCTCGGCCTCCGGGTTTGAAGTTAATTATGGGAGGGGAGAAAAAAGGTGCGTGGCCCCTTTTTTCTCCTCTCCCCAACCTAGAAAACAAACGGTCACCGAGCGAAGTCGAGGTGAAACCATATAAAATTCCGTAACTGGTAGGATTGCGGATAATCAGATTTCCAATCTTCCAATCATTCCTAAATGCCCAAATTTCTGGTCATAGCTACAATTATATGTATCGCCATGGTTATCCTGGGGATTAATCGCGGATTTGATGTCTCAGATGAGGGCTTGTATGTTTTGCTAGCCCATCCTCTTCAGGAAAATCAAGGAGGAATTTTTAATTACGATCTGTTTTTTAAGCTTTTCCACCAAATCACCGGGATTCACTATGGAATAGTTGGTTTGAGGATTCTCCGACTTTTCTTTTATTGCTTAGGAGCATTGGGCTTGGCTGTTTTTTACAGAAATCTGAAGTTTGAAAAGCAGCTATCTTTTGAAGTTTATCTTATTTCTCTTTTAGGATTAATGGCCGGATATGGCTTTCTTCCTGCTAGCTTATCCTACAATCATCTTTCCGTTGTACTAGCTGCCAGCTGTATAGCATTGCTTTCGACTAGATTATCAAAATTGACTCAAAACTTAAGCTTGGGTCTCCTTCTTGGGATTTTGGTCTATGTAAAAGTGACAACAGCATTACTTTTGGGAATATTGACGATTGGCTTAATGCTTTATGAAAAAAGGCTCAATTGGAAGGTGCTATTTGCTTTGCTCATTCCCTTTATTCTTTTGGAGGGGATATTTTATTTTACTCTTAGCGAAAATGCCATTATTCGACTAAGCGCTGGACTATCCATACAAACCGGTCGAGAAGATTACCATTGGTGGACCTTAGTCAAGCATACTGGTGTTGGAGCTTTTTGGTGCTTGTTGCTCTTTCTGATTTCTTTTTTATCCTTTCGCATTATCAAAAAGAAATTTTTTCAGGCCTTACTTATTGTCCCAGTATTTTACCTGACTTTTTTCATCACCCATATAACTGATGAATGGAACCACTTTTTCCTGCTCTTTGGAGTAGTAATCTGGGCTTGGTTTTTTGCAAAATCCGATTTTTCCCGATTTCCGGCGAAGGAAAAAGTCTGGATATTTCTTCTTTTGGTTTTGCCTTTTGTGCTTCATTTTGGAAGTAATGTCTACTGGCTGAGATTAGGGGTTCATTACTTGGTTTTTTGGATCATGGCGTGGTTGATTCTTGCAGGCAAATCGCGATTGAAATCACTCCAATGGGTAGGTATTGGCATCTCTTTTTCAGCCCTGCTTTTGGTATTCAATGGACTTTGGTGGCATCCATTTGAGCAAAAACCACTTTGGAAGAATACAGAAAAATGGGAATATCTTCCGGGTAAATCTACATTGCTTAGTCCCAAGCAGGTCAATGGTTTGGAAAAATTGGTTTCTTTATTTCCTGAGCAAGAAGAAATTCTGGCGGTCTATAGGATTTCAGGGGTGCCTTATTTACTAGGAAAAGTTCTCCCCAATAGTCCAGGGTATTGGGACAGAGAACAATTGAAAGGTTTTTTTCCCAATGGCTATTCCAAAGATGTCTTATTTTACCAAGTGGATTCTTTGCCAGAAGGATTTACGGAACCTCCCATTTTAGTCACGGAATACCTATGAGTTTATCTCAAGCAGTTGATAAATCTTTTCTTTTTTGGGCAATAGGCCTTTTTCTTGGCTTGGGGATGATCTGGTTTCTGCCTTGGCGATTTCAGACCAATGACGATGTGATGATGATGTGGCTGGTTTCTGGAGCCTACACGGGCGAACCCGAACCTTATGCAGTATTTATTCATCCCTGGCTAAGCTGGCTTTTTTCTACGATTTACAGCTTTTTTCCAGAGATTAACTGGTATGGTTTGACTTGGTTTGGAGTGAATTTCCTTTCGGCTTTTCTTTTGTTAAAGAAAATCTGGTCTATTACTTTTCCAGCTATTCAAAAGCACTTCTGGAGTCTCTTTATTGCTCTGATTTCGTTTCACTTTGCCTTCTTCCCTCAGTTCACGCTGATCGCTGGTTTTGCCGCGTTAGCAGGCTTGATGGTCATATGGGATTCCTCACTTCCAAGATTTCGCCTTTGGGCATTTTTGGCTTTATTCATGGGCTTATCCATTCGATGGGAATCCGTTGCCTTGATCAGTTTGGAATGGATCTGGGCTGCTTTGGTTTTCCTTCAGGTCAAAGATGGGTTTTCCATTTCCAGAGGTCTTTTGCTTATTAGTTTCGCAGTTTTCCTTGTTTTAGGAAAGTGGGCATATGAAGAATGCCTAGTTTCTCCTGATTATTTGGATTTCAACCAGGCAAGGTCAAAAGTCTTAGACCATCCGGTTTTTGTTCAACAATCTCAAGAAGGGACGATCCCGGATTCATCCGATTGGTTCTTTGTTGGATCCTGGATGTTTGAGGAGCTTCCTCTAAATAGAGCAGATTTTCTTGCTAAAAAACAGGAATTGAATCTGCACCTTTTTGCCTGGGAAGCAGTAGGTGATGGACTAATTCGGCTATTTCGGGTTCAACGAACGGAATTGTTCAAATCCATGCTCATTGGCTTTCTATTCCTTTCTTTTTTTACAACAAAAACTGGAGGCAGGCAAAAGGCTCTCTTTTTGGGACTTTGGTTGGGGTTTTATCTGGTGTTTAACCATTTTAACTTGCTTTTGGGTCGGGTTAATTTGCTGTTTTTCCTGGTGTTGCTTTTTCCGGTTTTACAATTCCCGGATTCCTTGGTTTCCCGAAAACTTACTGCTGGTCTGATTGTTCTTCTTGTCCTTTTCTTGGGTATTCATACTTTCAATTTTTTCAAAGAAGCCCAAGGTAGGTTGGCTTTTCAGGAGGAATTTGATCAAATGCTTTCTGAGGAAAATACCGAATCTCCTCTTTTCCTCGAAGGGGTAATGGAGTACCTTTTCACGGACCATTTCAATCAAAACCATCAGGTTCCTTTCCTTAGTTATGGATGGATTTCCAGAAGTCCCATGCAGGAAAAAGCCTATGAAATAAGAGGATTTACCAGCCAAAGAGAAATGGATGAATTCTACCTCTTAGCTTTTCAGTCACCTGATCCTTTGATTTTTCCAGACTATATGAACCGAATTTATCCTGGCTTTACCCTTCAATCTGAGCTGAAAAGCGAAAGTTTGGTTTTGCTTCATTTTATAAAATCTAAGTCTTATTCTTCTGGTCCATGAAGATGATTCCCCGTTTACCGGCTTTTTGGATAGCTGCCCTTTTAGTCACCCTAGGGTATTTCTGGATTACCTATGAGATGCTGGCTGGAAATATATTTTCAGATTTTCTGGCCCATCTGGATATTTGGAATTTTTATCACGAACGTGGGAAAATCCCCTTTCCACCGCTCTACTACCTTACTTTTTTTGGGATCAGCACTGTGATTCCAGGTTCCAAAAGCCTTAAAATCGCCCTTCTACTCATGATGGGAATCAGTTGGTTGGCAAAATACCTCCTGACTTATCACTTTCTTAAAAATGAAATCCGAGAGAATCCATGGCTTGCTTGGATTCCCTTTGGCTTGCTGTTGATGTTTCCGCTAGTTCTTTTGAATTGGGAAGGAGAATATTGGCTTTTGGGAAAAATGACCCCCAATCTCTGGCATAATGGTAGCACTATTTTCGTCTTCCCTTTTTGTATGCTCTTGTTTTGGGAGGTAAGGAAATGGTACATTGGCAGCCAACCCAATTTTATTCCATTGATCAGCTGGACGCTTCTGGTTTTATTGATAAAGCCAAGCTATCTGTTTGGATTAATTCCCGGGCTGATGGTCATGGCCATTTTTTCAAATACGTCCAGAAAATCAGTCTTTGCTACTGGGATTTACTCGGTTTTGGTCATGTCATTTTTATTGGGAAGCAAGTGGCTGATTTTTTCAGAAACGGCTGAAGACAGTCTGTTTTACAATTTCAATGCCCGTGGAGATGTAATGATTGATCCCTTTGGAGTTTGGCGAAAACTCTCCGAAAACCCGGTTTGGGACTTTTTTGGCAGTTTCCCGCTCTTGATAGCTTCTTTGATTTTCTTTGGAAAGACACTTTGGGCAAATCCTGAATTCCGCTTGGCTTTCCTGACTTTCTGCTTTGGTATCTTAGTTTTTTTCCTTTTCGCAGAAAGCGGCCCAGGCTACCTGGACGGTAATTTTTACTGGCAAATTCCTGTATCACTTTTTATTCTTTACCTCGTTTTGGCAATGAATCTCTTGAAAATGCTTGGAGAGAATTTTATCAACGAAAAACCAAATCAGTTAAAACTTTCATTGCTGGGCTTTCTTTTTGCAATTCATGTCTTTTCGGGTCTAGCTTACCTTATCCGAATACAAGTGGTAGGTCAGTTTTTTTAATTCATTCCTTTTCCAATACTCCAAAAGATAGTTTCCTCGCTTATGACTAGTCCTAAATCCGATCAGCTCCTCAGCTCGACAATTTCTCCATTCGACAACAAGCCCCAACGAACGTAGAACCCAAAACCTCGAACCCAGAACCCTCAACCTCCCAACTTCCATACTTCCAAACTCCAAACTGTCACATCGAGCGAAGTCGAGATGCTAAAACGTACAACGTTCTATGTTCAGCATTCTACGTTCACATAGCTTTGGGAAACGCCTTAACGCTTAACAATTAACAATTAACTATTAACTTCTCAGTTCGACAATTCATCGGTTCATCAATTCGACTTGGAACAAGGAGCCACGAACTTCGAACTTCACATTAACCTTTAACGCTTAACGCTTAACTCCTAAACCCCCAAACTTCCTAACTTCCTAACCCCCAATTCCTCATTCCTCATTCATAATTCTCGGAACCCCAACTCCCACTTCCAAAAGATAGCTTTGTCGCTTTTTGCGAATCGAAAAAGATTAAAATCAGCACAGATCCTCGCTATGACGTCCCAATCACACTTCCAACAACAAAAACATTTGCCAAAAACACCAAAACCCCTTAATTTAACCGAGTAAATATTTTACTCAACATTCTTCATTCTCGATTTTTCATTCCTAATTCATAATTCCTCATTCTCAATTCTTAACTAACTCTTGCTAGACTCCCTCGTCACATCCAAAACCCGAATCAAGCTTCTGCTGAAGTTTTTTTCTCATGCCAATTCAGGTTACCTGCGCTCCCTTGCCAAGGAATTTGATGAATCCACCAACTCCGTACGGGTTGAACTCAATCGACTGGCAGATGCAGGACTCTTAGTGGCTAAAGATGAGGGCAAGACCAAAATGTATAAGGCCAATGAAGGACATCCCTTTTTTCAGGAAATCAAAAACATGGTATCCAAATTTTTAGGTTTGGATGACTTGATGGAGCGAATCGTCAAGCGAATGGGGGAGGTAGAAAAGGCTTATATCGTCGGAGATTATGCACAGGGGATTGACTCAGGGACGGTTCAGATGATACTTATAGGAAAGAATTTGGATCGAGACTACTTGGATTTCATCCGGGAAAAGACCTACGAGAAAGTCAGCCGAAAAGTAGAAGTAGAAATTCTCGAGTCTGACCCAGGAGATATTCAAGGCATCTTAATCTTCGGAAAATAACACCTGAAATCTTACCTACCTAAACTGGTATTGAACCGGAATTTCCAATTAGGATATTTCTCAATCTCAGTACTTCAAACCCTTACTATTAGGGCATAATCCTTAATTTTGCGACAAATTAACATTCATGACTATCAGGGAAGTTTTCAGAAAAGGGTATCCTCAGAATTTAAAGGATAGAATGCTTTTTAGTTTAGAAAAAGCTAGAAATTTCCCTAAAATCCATAGGATTTTCGAAAGAATGGTGGGCTATCCCTTGGATTTAAAAAACCCCATCACGCATAATCAGCGAATATTTTTTAAGAAAATATATGATAGGAATCCGCTTCTAGTCATTACCTCGGACAAGGTGAAGGTCAGGGATTATATCAAAGAAAAGTTGGGGAAAGAGCTAGCCGAAGAACTCCTGATTCCTACCTACTTTGTGTCCAAAACAGGGGATGATATCCCCATGGATTCCTGGAATCATGATTTTTTTATGAAAGCAAATCATGCTTCGGGTTTTAATAAATATGTATCTACTACTGATGATCCAAAGGAAATCAAGGACTTAGCCAAATCATGGCTGGCTCAAAGCTACGGGCAACATTACCTGGAATGGGCCTACAGAGATATTCCCCGCAGGGTCATTTGTGAGCAGGTATTGGTTGATGAAAGAGGTAAAATCCCCATGGATATCAAATTTTACTGCTTCCATGGAAAAGTGAAAATGGTAATGTTTGTGGATGACCGATTTGAAGATCAGCAACGATCCTATACGGATGAGAATTTAAGGGAAATACCCGGTCCCCAAACCTTAGGATTCCCGAAGCTGAAGCAGATTCCCTATCTTGATACATTCGATAAAATGAAGTCTATTAGTGAAAAGCTATCCGAGGACTTTACCTATTGCCGAGTAGATCTATATTCCATAGGTCAAAAAATATATTTCGGAGAAATCACGCATTATACCGGAGCAGGCTTGGAAAAGTTTGATCAGTATGAGACAGATTTAACTTTTGGCGAGTTTTGGAAACCTGAAAACAAGGATTTGAATTTTTTCGAGCTGTATGAAAAAATAAAAATTCCCTCCTTTTCAAAGAAGCAAGAAATCGTCTAGTCCAGAGGAAATACCATCTTTTTTAGCCTTGTGAGTTTAATGTCTAAGAGTTTAGCATCAAGAATCAGGTACAAAGTCTCAAGGACTAATCTTAATGGCTACCGAAACCACGAATAAAGAACTTCAAACCCAAAACCTTCCCCCAATTCCTAATTCTTCATTCCTCATTCCTCATTCCTCATTCCTCATTCCTCATTCCAAATTCCACATTCCTCATTCCAAATTCCCAATTCCTCATTCCTCATTCCTCATTCATAATTCTCGGAACTCCAACTCCCCCTTCCAATCCTTCTCTTTTTTTTTATATTTAGGCTCTAGCTTAATTACCTACACGTAACATCACCCTTTATGAGTACCAGTAACAGGTATGTCAAACCATCCCATCGGATCCTTGCGCGCTTTTGCAATGAGCTTTGGAAATACATCAAGCAAGGAAAGCCCATCTCGGAAGCCATAAAAGGATATTCAGCTTACTATGATTACAATCGCGTACGGGTATTCCCCTACGAACGCCAACTCCCATGGATCAATCATTTTGCCTGTGAACGCCTCCGCGAATTGATCAAGCCAGGAATGAATATTCTGGAATTTGGACTGGGGGGCAGTACGCTGTTTTTTAGAAATTTAGGAGCCTCAGTTTATTCCATAGAGCATGATGATGAATGGTTTCAAACCGTGAAAAAGGAGCTGGAGAACGACAAAATGGTTTCACTTCATCTGTATAAGCCAGAAATCGATCAACCGGAAATTGAGGATAAATACCGAAGTGTGCATGGACTATTTTCGGAGGGGATGTCTTGGAAAGCTTATGCACATGCGGCTGATCATCTCCCGGATGAAGCCTTTGACTTGATCCTCATCGATGGACGGGCAAGACCCGAATGCCTTCGCAATTCTATCTCAAAACTTAAGCCGGGAGGGATGCTGGTTTTTGACAATTCTGAACGAGAATCCTACCAACAAGCAATGGATGAATTGATGGGTAATTGGCGCTGCGAAAAGTATCAGGGAGTACAGATTTGTGATCCTTTTTTCTCCGAAACAAGAATTTATTTCAAACCCGCTTAATCTTTCAGATTGCATAGCTAATTTGCCCTTCATGGCTGAAAAACTAGTTTCTATTCTCATCCCCAACTTCAATAAGGAAGCATACATTCCGCACACTTTTCAAAGCATCTGTGAGCAGACTTATACGAATTGGGAGTGTATAGTCGTAGATGACCACAGTACCGATGCTTCATTGGATTTGCTCCATGACTTTGCTGAAAAAGACCCCAGAATAAAAGTAGTCCGAAGGCCTGAACACCTACCAAAGGGAGGGAATTCCTGTAGAAATCATGCTTTTTCGCTTGCTTCGGGTGAGTTTATTCAATGGTTTGATTCGGATGACCTGATGCTGCCGCATTGTCTGCAGGAGAAGGTCGATTTCCTTGAATCCCACCCTGAATTTGCCTTCGTGGCTTCTAAAGCTGAAATCAAATATGAGAAGGACTACAAGGGCAAAAGGACCTTTCATCAAAATATCCAATCCGAACAAGCCATTGAAGACTACTTGAGATTTCGAATTCTCTTTATTACCGGTGGGCCACTTTTTAGAAGGAAAGTTTTTGAAAAAACCGGGCTCTTCTCTTTAGGATTGAAAAAACATCAGGAATGGGAACTCTTCTTTCGAGTCATACTCAATTATCCCACCTGGGGAATTATTAATGAGCCCACCTATGTCTACCTGATCCATGGGAATAGCATTTCAGGGCAAAGTGCCAATAAACGCGAAAAACTCGTAAATGCTGAGGTTGCAGCCATCCAAACAGCCCTAAACCCGACCACTAATCCCTTTATTTCCAAAATTCCCCCATCGGTTTACCGGAAAACTTCCCTTCGCTACCTCAAATTTTCCCTCATTCACAAAAGGATGCAGGATGCTGGCTGGTTTTTTACTCAATACCTAAGACAATTGACTAGGTAGAATGACTTACTGCTAAAAATCAATATTTCAGCATTCATTACTAAACTCGAATCCCCAGCAATTGAACTTAAAAGCAAAACTGAATAGCACCTACGATCGGCTCTATGACCTCCGGGAGCGATTCTTGGGCTATCCAAAACTGCATGAGATCTTCAAAAGGCACAATGGATTTGACCTTAACCTTCATGATCCCTGGACCTACAATGAATGGGTGGTTCATAAAATTTTATTTGACCGAGACCCACTTCTGATTCAGACTACAGATAAGTTTGCAGTGAGAGATTATGTTCGCCAGAAACTGGGCACCAAAGAGGCAGAGGAAATTCTGATTCCCATCTATCATGTCAGCAAGAATGCTAGAGACTTTCCCGAGGAACTTTGGCAAAAAGAATATTTCATGAAAGCCAACCATGGATCCGGCACCAATAAATTGGTCATGCCTGGTACTGATCCTCATAAGACGCTCCAACTTGCCAAGGCTTGGCTCAATTCAAGCTATGGACAAAGACGTCATGAATGGGCCTATCGCGATATTCCAAGAAAGATTATTTGCGAAAAGGTGATCCGAAACGAAGAGGGAGATATTCCCATGGATATCAAATTCTATTGCTTTTATGGAAAGGTCAAATTCATTCTCTTTTTCAATGGGCGCTTTGGAAAACCATCCCGTGCATTTACCGACCCAGACCTTCAACTTATCCATGGGGTGCAGTCAGGCATACCTGATTTGGAAGATATTCCTTCCTATTCTACCCATCAAAGAATGATTGAAATTGCCGAGACTTTGTCCAAGCCCTTTGTGCATGCGAGAGCAGACTTTTATTCAGTAGGAGAGAAAATTTACTTTGGGGAATTGACCCAATACTCAGGTGGAGGAATTGAGCATTTCGAGTCTTACGAAATCAACCTAGCCCTTGGACTTTTATGGCGACCCGAATACAAGGATAAAATCGTCTGGGATTGCATTCAAGAAGCATCAACCAAGTACTAGGTATCAAGTAGCTAGTATCAAGACATAAGTGGTAAAAGGGAGAACCAAGAAATCAGAAACAAGAACCAAGACCATTAACCTCTAACAATACCTCGGATTAACCCTTAACAATTAACGCTTAACATTTAACCCCCATACTTCCAAACTCCAAACTGTCACATCGAGCGGAGTCGAGATGCCAAAAGAACCACGAACTTCGAACTTCACATTAACCCTTAACGCTTAACGCTTAACATTTAACCCTTAACTTCTCAGTTCGTCAATTCATCAATTCGACAATAGCCCCAAAATCCCATTATTTCAAAAATAAATTTGCAAATCCCAAAGCACCGAGTAATTTTATTACTCAGTCGTCATTGCGAGGAGGTCAGTATGACCGACGAAGCAATAGAAAATGAAGAATTAGGAATTTGCAAATGAAGAATTATGAATCAGATTCGGGGGTTTGTTGTCCAGAATAAAAACTCCTAATTCAACATTCCTAACTCCTCATTCAACTTTCCTAATTTCTAGCTCCTAACTGTGAGTGAAAGGGCGAAGCTGTGATTAATGTAGAATGATGAATTTTAAAATGCGGAATTAGCAGTCTCACCAAAATTCAACATTCCTAATTCCTCATTCCTCATTCTAAATTCAACATTCCTCATTCCTCATTCCTCATTCTAAATTCATCATTCCTAATTCCTAATTCACCATTGCCCAAGGAGAATCACATACTTACAAAAACCTTTGAATTTGCTAATAAGTCCATCGATCTGTATCTACAACTTCGAAAAGCAGGTCATTATCGATTAGCAGATCAATTTGTTGGTTCGGCTACTTCAATAGGAGCAAATGTGGAAGAAGCTCAGGCAGCACATTCTAAACTGGATTTTATAGCAAAGATGGTCATTGCAGCCAAAGAAGCCAGAGAAACTCGATACTGGCTTCGGCTATTTAATCGGGAGGAGCTTGGAGCAAATCATTCGGATTATGAGTTCTTAAAAAATGAAATAGAAGAAATTTTGAAGATTCTTAATTCAATCATTAAATCTAGTAGAGAAGGAAAACGCAATTCATAATTCAACATTCCTAACTCCTAATTCCTCATTCCCCATTCTTAATTCAACATTCTTCATTCTCCATTCCTAATTCCTAACTCCTCATTCCTCATTAACCCTCATTACAAAATAATCGAACCCTCCTCCGGCTGGAAGATGGTAGACTTCAAGGAGCTCTGGCGCTATAAGGATCTCCTCTATTTCCTGACGCTCCGCGGTATCAAAGCCCGCTATGCACAGTCTATTCTCGGGGTGTCTTGGGCGATTATCCAACCCCTATTCACCACTGTGGTCTTTACCCTGGTGTTTGGTGGCTTGGCAAAGGTAGATTCGGATGGAATGCCTTATATCCTTTTTTCTTACTTGGCCTTATGGCCTTGGAACTACTTCTCAGGCACGCTGACCGAATCAGCCAATTCCCTGATTCAAAATGCGAATATGATCACCAAGGTCTATTTTCCCAGAATGGTCCTGCCGCTCTCCGCCATCCTGTCTAAGATGCTGGACTTTACCATTGCCTTTGTGGTCGTGATCTTTATGCTCATCTATTTTAAGCAGCTCCCCGGATGGGGAGTGCTCTTTACCCCGCTTTTGATCTTACAACTCCTGCTCTGCAGCCTGGGAATCGGGATGTTTCTCTCAGCCTTGGCGGTGAAATACCGAGATGTAAAGCATGCGCTGACCTTCTTGGTGCAACTTCTACTCTATGCAGCACCTGTGGTCTATAGCACCTCGGCTGTTCCTGCTGAATACCAAAAATTCTATATCCTTAACCCCATGGTCGGGGTCATCGAAGGATTCCGAGCCGCCTTCCTCAACCGCCCCATGCCCTGGGAATGGATCTGGCCGGGGACTATCGTAGCAGTGGTCGTCTTTGTGTTTGGGATGTTTTATTTCCGCCGAATGGAACGAATTTTTGCGGATGTTGCATAATCTTTACCCCTCCCGGCCTCCCCTGAAGGGGAGGAGTGATCTCGTTTCCAAGAAAATATTTGTTTAAATACCCTATTAAAATTGAAACCGGTGCCTAAGTCCCCCTCAAGAGCCTGTCCCTGCCTGTCCCGAACTTGATTCGGGAAACTAGATTCGGGAGGGATTTAGGGGGTAAAGAAATAGAACGAATCTTTGCAGACGTTGCATAATCTTTACCCCTCCCGGCCTCCCCTGAAGGGGAGGAGTAGCTCCCCCGATCCCTCCGCCGCGGCGGAGAGGGAGTTGGTTTCGTTTCCAAGACTTTATTCTTTATTTGTGAAAACATTATTTAATTTGAAAACGCTACCCATTTCCCCCCTAAAGGAGGGCTAGGGGGGTAGAAAACAATGGAGAGGATATTTGCAGATGTTGCATAATCTTTACCCCTCCCGGGCTCCCCTGAAGGGGAGGAGTAATCTCGTTTCCAAGAAAATATTTGTTTAAATACCCCATTAAAATTGAAACCGGTGCCTAAGTCCCCCTACAGGGGGATTTAGGGGGTAATAAATCTTCACCTCCCCCGCCCCCTCCTGAAGGAGGGGAGTTGGTTTCGTTACTAAAAGCTGACTTTACGACACCCATTTGATTTTGAAAAAGCTACCCAATTCCCCCCTCAAGGGGGGCTAGGGGGGTTAAAACAAAGAAGCAAACAAGATGTCCTACTCAGAAAACCTTTTTTACGGAGCCTCCCCCGAAATCCATAAAAGAGCTAAAGAACTTAGCAAGCAAATGACTCCAGCGGAAAAGGTTTTATGGAACTTCCTTAAAAATAAATCTCTGGAAGGATTCAAATTTCGAAGGCAGCATCCCATAGACAAATACATCGTGGATTTCTATTGTCATCAGAAAAAGTTAGTGATTGAAGTAGATGGAAGTATCCATGATCAACTGAATCAAAAAGAATATGATTCTGGGAGGACTAGTGTTTTGGAGGAATTTGGTTTAAAAGTAATCCGGTTTAGAAATGAAGAGGTGTTGGATAATTTTCAAAGTGTAATTGGTCGAATTTCGAAAGGTTTGACCTCACCCTAATTCTCCCTTGAAAGGGATTAGAGTCTCCACCAATCCCCCCTCAAGGGGGGCCCGGGGGGTAAAAAAATGGAACGGACTTTTGCTGATGTAGCGTAGGAGTTCGAAGTTTTATGTTCAACGTTCAAAGTTCAACGTTAATTAACGTTACGTTCCTGCCGAGGGCAGAACCACTTCAACGTAGAACTCAAAACGTAGAACGTCCAACGTTACGTTCCCGCCAACGGCAGCAACAATTAACTAACAATACAGAACCTCCAAAACCTTCAACCTTATTACTCAGTTTTGAATTTTTTTTAGCTTATGACCATAAAAATCTTTTGAATTTTAAATATTTTTATGGTTATAACCCTAAATAATGATAAAGAGAAACCTTTATATCGATAAACTCAAAAAATTTATCGGAAAACCTCAGATCAAAATTATTACCGGTATCCGAAGATCCGGGAAATCTACCGTCTTGAGGCTATTGATGAATGAATTGACTCAAATAGGGGTGAAGGAACATCAGATTATCTACCTGAATTTTGAAAGTTTTGCCAATGCTCATCTTACTCAAGCCCAAACGCTTTATGAGGAGATAAAAGGGAAAATAATCGGAGCAGAAAAGCATTACCTTTTATTTGATGAATGCTAAAAAGTGGAAAATTGGGAAAACGCAAACCAATATTTATCTATTTAGATTTACCTTTACTAAGTGAGTAAAAAAAAGCAAAATATTGATAATCAAGTGAATGAGCCTGAATTGGAATCCTACAGACTAATCAATGGATTAGGTTTAATCAATTCAGCTTTACCGAAAATCAGGTCTTTCTGCCAAAAATATTATGTAGATACCTTAGTCTTGTTTGGTTCAGCACTAAAAGGTCCTTTTACCAGCGAATCAGATATTGATTTTTTAGTAAAATTCAGGTCTATACCTTTAGAAGACTATTTTGAAAATTATATCAATTTTAAAATAGAATTAGAAAAGCTCTTAGGAAGAAAAG